>JAFAGX010000507.1 GCA_019237515.1 Acidobacteriaceae bacterium | reverse complement strand
CCCTTATTTCGGGAATATGAAAGGATCTCAGCTTTCATGACCACGTCGGTCGCGCCCTCTGCAGTTCGGCCTTTCGGGCCCGCGGCGGCTGAGGCGTCCGCTCCCAATTTGACTTTGCTGGTCAGGAGTGACTTCGCGCCTTGGGGATTCATGACCAGTAGGACAAAATCGGTGCCCTGCACTCCGAGCTGAAAACCAATGCTTCCGCCTTCCAACGCGTACAGTGCCGGAGGTCCCCACGGACCGGTATAGTGCTGGCCACTTCGGCAGATCATCACACCGCGACCGTAGCTTGCGCCAATGCCGAACGCAGCTTTTTTGACCGATGGCAATACGACGACACATTCAGCTTTATCCAGCAGGTCTTGCGGAATATCGTCGGGAATATCCAGGATTTCTTTCAGCACCTGCCCTGAATCCTTGACCCTTTCTTGTTCCTTTTCATTATCAACTGCAAAAGCAGAGGTTAACGAGGCACACAAGATCAGCAGCGCAAGTAGCGTTTGCTTCATGGGATCTCCTGTTTGATTTTGGGTTGCTTTATTGTACTCTGCCTGGACGATAGCGGCAGTAGTTATTGGGCATTTGTGCTGCCTGCCAATGTTCGAGCCGTGACCAAACGCGTGCTCCTTTTGTAACTTGGCCGAACCAGTAGATCTCTCCTAAATTCAAGACTGACAAAAGGCTGAGTTTTCGGCCCTCCACGTGCATCTATATGGTATGGAAGTGTTGTGGGATTGGGCTTTTACTGCCATTAGCTGGATCAGGTCAGGAATGAAGTACACAAATCGGTATTTTTTGCGCGCGCTGCTTGTGGCCTTAATCCTAGGGCTGCCGGCGCTTGCGCAATCCAACTATCCGGCTGCAGGCAACTTTTCTGCGCCTCCCGCCAGTTCTTTCGTAGCCTCTACGGAGAATGCGGCTGGCGATTCAGACGATTCGGTCCTCACGATCAAGAAGCGCGTCAACGAAGTGAATCTGCTGTTTATCGCGACCGATAAGCATGGCAAGTTCGTGCGCAATCTGAGCGAAGACGATTTCGCGATTTTGGATGATCACAAACCGCCGCAATCAATCGTGAATTTCCGCAGCGAAACCGACCTGCCGCTGGAACTTGGATTATTGATCGATACCAGCGGCTCGGTTCGAACCCGATTTGATTTTGAACAGGAGTCGGCGATTGATTTCTTGCAGCAAACTTTGCGGCCGAACTTCGACAAGGCCTTTGTAATGGGCTTCAATTCGCATAGCACAGTCACGCAGGATTTCACGGATGACAATGTACTGCTGCGGGTAGGAGTCCATCGTCTTCAGAACGGTGGTGGAACAGCGCTTTATGACGCTATTTATCGGGCCTGCAAAAACAAGCTCATGAAAGAACAGGAAGACAGGCCGGTGCGGCGTGCCATCATCGTGGTGAGCGACGGCGAAGACAACCAGAGCGAAGTGAGCGAAGCACAAGCGATCGAAATGGCACAACGCGCACAGGTGATCATCTACGCGATTTCAACGGATGACAGCGGCTTGATTCTCCGCGGCGACACCGTACTTCAGCAATTAGCGGACGCGTCCGGCGGACGGGCGTTCTTCCCATTCAAGATGAAAGACATTAAGGGCTCATTCTCAGCAATTGAAGACGAACTCCGTAGCCAGTACATCATTTCCTATCACCCCGCTGATTTTGAAGCGGACGGGCGATACCGACCGATTGAGATCAGTGCACTTAAGAAAGATCTTCAGGTGCGCGCACGCAAGGGATATTACGCGCCCAAGCAGTAAGCAACCTGCCTATCTGCTTTATGCGTCAATGCTACAATTTAAAAGTGCAAAATGGCCGCGGGCGGCCGTTCCAGGTCAGGTGCGCGATTGAGCTTGAAATTCCTTTACGTGGCCAGCGCTAGCGGGGTTTTGCTGTGTAGTTGTTTGGCGCAATCAACGCCGCACTCACGAACGAAGTCACCTCATTCGGTGCAGCCAGATACACCTCCCGCGCAGTCGATTCAACCCGCAGCACCTTTATTTCCGGAGCAGATGCCGGCATCGGCTCCGCAAGTCGCATTTAGTAACGACACATTGACCATCAACGCCAACAACGCCACTTTGGGGGATGTTTTGCGGGCGGTACATCGCCAGACCGGGGCGGCTATAGATATGCCGGGGAACGCGACAGATCGCGTAGTGGGGAGATTTGGCCCAGGCCCTGTTCGGGATGTAATGACTTCGTTGCTGAACGGCTCACATTTCAACTATGTGCTGTTGGGGTCAACGACAAACCCCAACGGCCTGGAACGCGTGGTGCTGATTTCCAAATCTTCGGGCATGGATCAAATGGCGCAGCAGACAGGACAGGCGGGAGCTCAGAACCCGCCCGCGCCGGGTATGCCACAGCCCGCCGAAACACCTGAGGCGACCGCGGATGATGCTGCGGAGACGACGATGCCCGAAGCCAGTGAACCGGTTGATGATCAGGCTCAGGCCCAGCAATCCGAAGATCAACCGCAGCCACAACCGCAGAATCCGTTCGGGCAAGGAGCCGTAAAAACTCCGGAGCAACTGTTGCAAGAATTGCAGCAGCGGCAACAGCAAATGCAACAGCAACAAGGGAATCCACAGGGCTTTCCGCAGGCTCCGGTACAAGTTCCGCAACAGCAGCCACCACAATAGGCCAGGGTTTAAGCAGCTAGAGATAGCGCGGAAGCGCTCTGGTTTCTCAGAAGTTTGATCTGGAAATGAATTTAGTCGGCGCCAGCGTGAGCTGCACGGGCGCGTGCAGGGACGGCGGGTGTTTCGCTGCGGGCCGCGCGTTCTTGTGGAGCGACAGCGTGGAGAACCAAAATCACTGCTCCGAAGGCGACCAGAATGCCTATGGCAACCACGGTGACAACCGTCAAGGAAAGTACAAACGCGCCCAGTAAACTACCCAAGACTCGCCCGCCTTCAGGTGAACTGTCCCATTTGCAGGAGCAAACGGACAGCTTAGCTGCAATCTACCTGCGTTGACCCTTGTCGCTGTTAGCAACTAAGATACGTAAGTAGAACTGCGCAATTTCACTCTCCACCATTTCCGGGGACCCGTCCACATTACGGAAGGTCAGGGAAGCAGATTACCGTCGGCCAACATGGGAATTACGAAGATTTCGGTGCGCGGGGCGCGCCAACACAATCTCAAGAACATAGACGTTGAGATTCCGCGAAATACGCTAACCGTGATTACCGGGCTTAGCGGCTCGGGCAAGTCTTCTCTGGCGTTTGACACGATTTACGCTGAAGGACAGAGGCGGTATGTGGAGACGCTTTCAGCTTATGCACGGCAGTTCCTGGATCAGATGGAGCGCCCAGATGTCGATTCCATTGATGGGCTTAGCCCCTCGATTTCAATCGAACAGAAAACGACCAGCCGCAGCCCGCGTTCTACAGTGGGCACGATTACGGAAATCTACGATTATCTCCGCCTGCTATTTGCTTCGATCGGATCGCCGCATTGTCCGAAGTGCGGCCGTGCCATTGCACGGCAATCGGCCGAGCAGATTGTGCAGCGGGTGATGAGCCTCACGCCGGAGGATCGCGTGATGGTGCTGGCCCCCATCGTCCGGGGGCGCAAAGGTGAGTTCAAGAAAGAGATGGAGAAGCTCGTCGAGCACGGTTTTACCCGGGCCCGCGTTGATGGCGAGTTGGTCAATCTGGAGGACGAGATCTCGCTCGACAAGCGCAAGAACCACACCATCGAAGTTGTTGTCGATCGCCTGCTGGTGAAGCCGGGAATCGAGCACCGTTTGGAGCTGTCAGTTGGTCTCGCGATGAAGCTTGCCGGGGGTTTGGTCCAGGTTGCGGTGGTTGGCGGAGACGAGCAGCTGTATTCCGAGCGGCTGGCTTGCCCCGACTGCGGCATCAATGTTCCGCAATTAGAACCTCGGTCTTTCTCGTTCAACAGCGCTTACGGAGCATGCCCCGAGTGTCATGGTTTAGGGAGCCGGTATGATTTCGATCCCGCGAAGGTGATTGTCGATTGGTCCAAACCTTTGCTGGAAGGTGGGCTCGGCCCGGGTTCAGCCTCTCAAAATTTGATCCATATGCTTCAGATCACTGCCGCCGCGCATGGTTTCGATCTGCGCACACCGTTTGAAAAATTCCCTGAGAAAATTCAGACCCTGCTTTTGTATGGAGAAGCAGGCAAGGGAGGCAAAAGCGGATTCGTCGGAATTTTGGCTTATCTGAAACGAGTTCTGCAGGAGTCGACGTCCGAGGGGTATCGCGATTTCCTGCTCGACTATATGTCGGCGACGGAGTGTCCTGCCTGCCACGGCCAGCGACTGCGGCCGGAGAGCCTGGCCGTTAAAGTGAATGGGATTTCAATCGCGGATTTCACGAGCTTGCCGGTTTCGCGCGCGTTGGAAGTAGCGTCGAAAATCCAGCTGACGGGAAGGGAAGCGCTGATTGCGGCAAGAATCGTTCACGAGATTGTCGAACGTTTGCAGTTTCTGAATGCGGTTGGTTTGGGCTATATCTCCCTGGATCGTTCCGCCGCCACGTTGTCGGGAGGTGAAGGCCAGCGCATCCGCCTTGCTACGCAGATCGGATCAAAGTTGCGTGGTGTGTTGTACGTGCTGGACGAACCTTCGATCGGGTTGCACCATCGCGATAATGATCGGCTGCTCCGGTCTTTAGAGCAGTTGCGTGATTTGGGAAATACCGTGCTGGTGGTGGAGCACGATGAGGAAACCATCCGGCGGTCCGACTACGTGATCGATCTTGGGCCCGGGGCAGGCCGTCACGGAGGCGAGTTGGTTGCGCATGGCACACCTGAGGAAATCATGCAGGTTACGCAATCTCTCACTGGGGCCTACATTTCGGGCAGAACGCAGATTGAGATGCTGCCGGAACGCCGCAAAGCGAATGGCCTTGGCATCACCATTCTGGGAGCTCGGGAAAACAATTTGAAAAATCTCGACGTCACTTTTCCGCTTGGAGTCATGACTGTTGTGACGGGAGTCTCTGGGTCCGGGAAGTCGACTCTGGTGAATGACATTCTTTATCGCGCTCTAGCGAAAACTCTATATCGTTCGCGGGAGCAGCCCGGAGAACACAAAGGCATTTCTGGGGCGGAGAACATCGATAAGGTGATCCGAATTGACCAGTCACCGATTGGGCGAACACCACGCTCGAATCCTGCGACTTACACCGGGGTATTTGCCCAGATTCGCGATCTTTATGCCATGCTTCCGGAATCCCGAGAGCGCGGATACAAGCCGGGAAGATTTTCGTTCAATGTTTCCGGCGGTCGCTGCGAAGCCTGCCAGGGTGAAGGCCAACGCAGGATTGAAATGAATTTCCTGCCCGACGTCTATGTTGTGTGCGAGGTCTGCGGCGGAAAGCGCTATAACCAGGAAACGTTGGCCGTCAGATACAAAGGATACTCGATCGCTGATCTGCTGGAGATGCCTGTATCTGACGCACTGCCGATCCTTGAGAACATCCCGCAGGTGAAGCAGAAGCTACAAACACTGGTCGATGTGGGGCTTGGTTATATTCACCTGGGGCAGTCGTCCGTGACGCTCTCGGGAGGCGAGGCGCAGCGAATCAAGCTTGCGCGGGAGCTGAGTAAGCGGCAGACGGGCAAAACTCTTTACTTGCTGGATGAGCCAACCACTGGTCTGCATTTTGATGACGTCCGAAAATTGCTGGATGTGCTGCATCGGCTAACAGACCTGGGGAATACGGTCATCATTATTGAGCACAATCTGGATGTAATTCGCAACGCCGATTGGATTATCGATCTCGGGCCTGAGGGCGGAGAAGATGGCGGCCGGATTGTGGCGCAGGGGACCCCCGAACAAGTGGCGCGAAATCGCCGATCGTACACTGGTCAGGCGCTTGCGCGTTACTTTTCGAGCAGCGAAGACCTGAAGAAGGTGTCCTCGGCTTAGAGTGCTTCCTGCATGCAGATGTTCTCGACAAACGGGCGCGCTACTAGTTTCTGTTTCGTGTAAAGTCAAGGAAGCGTGGAACTCAAGCCGATCCGTGTCTCTATTGCAAAATCCGTTACCTGAACCTGGCGATGAAACGCCAGAAATTCAATCTCCGAGTTCCCCACCATCGGTTGAGAATCCACCCTGGACCGGCTTTGACGTACTTGGGATCATCGCGTTTACAATCATCGCGCTCATTATCCTTCCCGTCGTAGTGGTGATCTGTGCGCATGCGGTTGCGTTCCCGAAACTGTCATTCGGCGAGATCGTCCAAGTTCCTGAAATTGTGCTCGTCGTGCAACTGCTGATTTATGTGGTGGTTTTTGCGCTGATTTTTCGCCTGGTGCGCTCCCGCAGTGGAGAATTCTGGGCAGCTTTGCGATGGAATTTTCCTGGTTCCTGGATTGGATTTCTGATCCTGGGTGCGCTTTTATATTTTGCGTTGATGGGGTTAGGGCAGGTACTTCCGATCCCGAAACATCTCCCGATCGATCGTTTTTTTCAAACTTCGCGCGAGGCCGCAATGATGTCAGTGCTGTCTGTGACACTTGCGCCGTTTATGGAGGAAGTATTTTTTCGCGGTTTGCTGTACCCGGTTCTGGCGCGCCGGTTCGGAGTGGCCGCAAGTATTTTTCTGACCGGAGCGGCCTTCGGACTCTTGCATGGAGCGCAATTGAAATACTCTTGGGCCGTGCTGATTATTTTCATCGTGGGCGTCGTGCTGACGGCGGTGCGGGCTTACACGAAATCGGTGGGTGCCAGTTTTCTGGTGCATGCTGCGTATAACGGGACATTATCGGTACTGT
>JAFAGX010000232.1 GCA_019237515.1 Acidobacteriaceae bacterium | reverse complement strand
GGTGCCGTTCCACAGAATTTGCACGCCGATGCAAACCAGCAGGAATGCCGTCAGTTTGATGATGACCTTCAAACCTGTGGGTCCGATCAGCGCCGAGAAGCGATCGGCGAATGCATAAAAAATATAAACCGTGACTGCCACAACCGCTGAGCCGACTGCGGCCCACAATAGTGCCAGCAGGTTTGCTCCGAGACGTCGCGGCTCGTTTGCCCCCAATGTGACTGCAACCGAGTTCGATCCCGGGCCGACGGTCAAGGGAAGAGTCAAAGGATAAAAAGCGTCTTTCAATACATCCTTGCAATCCACGGTACTGCGGACCTGGCCGCGTTCATCTTCATCTTTCTGTGCCAGCATCGCCCAACCAATCGAGATCACGATCAGCCCGCCACCGACCTGAACCACCGGAAGTGAAATGCCAAAGAACGACAGCACATGCGATCCGACCGCGAACTATGCGACGAGCAAGATGAAGCTGTCCATCGCAATCCTTCGCGCCAGTATTTTTCGCGTCTGCCGGTCGTAGTCTTTCGTGAGAGAGAGGAAGATGGGGCTGCCTCCAATCGGGTCTACGATCGGAAACAGCGCGCTCACAACCAGAAGAATGCTTTTGGCAGCGTGAATCACCATAGAAGTCTTTCGGACCAAGTGAGACTTGAGTGTTATGGCCGGTTTGCGCTCAGAATTGTAAACCAGAGATATGAGGGAAGCGGAGTTCTTCACTAATCCGGAAGTGGCTCAATTTGAATCTTTCAAGGTGGCGTCATCCCGAGCGAAGCGGTTTTTCAGGCGCAGCGAGGGACCTCGCGTGCGGGGCATCGATTCGTCCTCGCGAGAATCCTCGCCCCGCTGGTGAAAGCGCGGGGCTTCGGAATGACCTCTGCACTGTGCGATTCAAATTGAAGCCGCCACAAATTCAGTTTATTGAACTGTGACCGTCACCGAGGCTGTCGATCGTCCATATTGGTTCGTTGCGTAGAGGGTGTACGTGGTGGTTTGCGATGGCATCACGGTCGCGCTGCCCCCGCGAATCGCACCAATCTGCGGAGAAATCACGTAGTACGAAGCTCCAGTTGCTTGCCAGGTCAGCTTCACACTTGTTCCCGCGCTCACGCTGTTCGTGCTTGCGGTAAAACTGCTAATGCTCGGCGCCGGCCCTTGCGGCACGTTCGAGGACGTGTAAGTCGGTTGCATCTGCACGACTTCAAACGCCGAGGCCGGAACCTGCGAGAGATTATGCAGATCGTTATTGTCCCAGCTATCGTCGGGTGCTCCGCTCAAGTACATGGCGCTCCCATTATCGGCCATGATGATGCCGTAGGTTTTCAGCGCGGTGAGGATTACCTGCACATTCTTGGAAAATCCTGAGATGTCATAGCTCGCCTTCAGGCGCATTCGCATGCCCATGGGCGGCGCCAATGAGTTCGTCGAAGTCGCCGCCCAATGTGACGCGGGAGGAATCATTGCCGCCTGGCTCTGCGGCAGGGTGAAGCGAATGGCGTGCTGAACTTTTCCGCTGGCCACTTCGTCATAGCGAATCAGTCCAGCAAAGATCGAAAGGCCGGCTGCATCGGCCGAAGTCCACGTCCACGGGCGCTGCTCGTCATTCAACAGGTCCCAAACTGCCGCCGATCCCGCATTCCAGCTGCCATCGTTATTGGGATAGGCGCTGTAGAGTTCATACAAAAAGCAGTTGCTGTTGTCGATCACCAGCACGTGGCGGTCGCCGTTGCCGGGATTTGGATAGCCCTCAATCTGTGCATTCGCCGGAACCGGCATTGGCCCCGGATCGCTCTCATCTCCATAAGCGCTGAAATTTATATTGACCAGACTTTGCGATCCATTCACCACCACGTACGGAATACCCATGCTCGAGCCGTTGTAGAGGCCCGAGCCGAAATCAGGATGCAGTCCGATACTCGACCCAATGAAGTTGATGATTGAATCTGAATTTGGATCTACCGGTGAGCTGGAAATGTCCTGGTTCCATGCGTTGTCCGCCGGAAATGCACGGAAGCCGTTCAAGCTGGCGCCCTGACCGGTCGAAATACTGCTGCATTGACCCTGCGAGTTCCCCGAGCCGGTTCCGGAACCACTTCCATTTCCGCCATTTGATCCATTGTTGGAACTGGAAGCCGACTCCGATCCGCCTCCGCAGCCGGCCAGCGACAGTGTGAAGATCAGCGCAAGGGTGAGAACTCTTGACCGAGTGTGCATAGGAAGTTGCCCTTAACATTGTCGTTTCTTTCCTTGCGCGCAGCACCAAGCATCAGGTCAACAAGCTCCGAGGCGACTGGACATGTACTGATGGAGCCCTTGGTACCTTATTTGAGATGGTGGGATTACGTCACTCACTTCGTGCGAGTCGATGTCAAAGCAAAAGACGGTACTCGATGCCCACCGTTCCCAATATCCGCCAGTTGAATTAGGATTTCAGCGCAAGGCTTCCGAGAACCTGAAGTCCGGAGCAGAATTATCCTTTCGTATGAAGTCACCAATCTATGGACGGATCGTATTTGGCGCGTCAGCGGTGCTTTTCGGAGTCATAGCGCTGATGTGGCACGACGCCGAAACCTGGCAAACCCTGCGGCAGATTTGGAAACTTCCTTTTGGCGGTGCCGTTGGGGAATGCCTCATGGCCGCCCAAATTGCCGGCGGTGTTGGGATCTTGTACCCACGAAGTACTCGATTGGGTTCGGCGGTGCTTTGTATTGTGTATGTGTGTTTCTCCCTCGCCTGCATCCCTGACATCATTGCCGCATCGAACCCCTACGAGCGATACGGTGGCAGCTTCTTCCAACAGTTGTCATTAGTTTGTGGCGCGATTGCCCTATACGCGGCGACTGAGGGGAGTGCGGCCAGGACAGCGATACTCGGCCGAGGGGCAACTCTTGGGCTCGGTATCTGTGCGATTTCCTTTACGCTCGGTCAGGCGCTTTTCCTTCGTGATACGGCGGGCCTGGTTCCGAGGTGGATTCCTCCTAACCAGATGTTCTGGGCAGTAGTCACGACTATTGCATTCGCGCTCGCAGCGATTGCCATTCTTGTGAATCGGCAGGCTCGGATGGCAACACGCCTGATGACAGTTATGCTGGTACTCTTTGGGGTTTTGGTGTGGATCCCGCGCCTGATCGCTCGCCCAAAGGCGCATTTTTACTGGTCAGAATTCGCCCTAACTGCCCTGATTGCAGGTGCTGCCTGGACGGTGGCTGATTTAAGTTCGTTCTCATCTCGGGGTTCGCGCGCTCGACTGGAATTACGCGCCGATGCCAGCTAGAAAGCGCTCGAGTTCATCTGGCATTGGAGCAGAGAACTGCAATGTTTGTCCGGTCGTTGGCTGCCGCAGACCGAGCTTTGCCGCATGAAGAAAATTTCTGGGCAGGGTAATGGTTGCAACATCTTTACCGCGGATCTCGCGCGGCGCTCCATAAAGCGTATCGCCTACGACCGGATGTCCCAGTGATGCGAAATGCACGCGGATCTGGTGTGTCCGGCCGGTGTCAATCTGTACTTCAAGCAAGCTGAATTCCCCGTAAGGCGAGTCGATTCGTTTCTGAACGGTGTAGTGCGTAATCGCTTCGCGTCCGATTGCTCGGCGGGTGGTCATACGGGTCCTGCGAATCCGGTCCCGGCTGATGGTGGTGCTGATGGTGCCCTGGTCCCGCTTGATCCA
>JAFAGX010000131.1 GCA_019237515.1 Acidobacteriaceae bacterium | reverse complement strand
CACCAGCTTCTGCTTGCCCGTAAAAAACGGATGACAGCTGGAGCAGATTTCTACGTGGATATCGCCCTTATGAGTCGATCGAGTGGTAAAGCTGTTGCCGCATGCGCACATGACGCGCACTTCGTGATAACCGGGATGGATTGCTGCCTTCATGGATCTCCTGAACTTCTACGCGAATATTAGATTGTAAAGGCTAGGCAAACGACTCAGCAACCCTGCGTAGGACCTTACAGCCGACTGGCTATTTTCGTTCCAATGATTTTCGCGGCGTCCGCGTCATTCCCCGCCATGCGCAAATCGATGTTCACCATGACATCGCCCTTGCGCAGCATCAATCCGGATCCCATCGGCTCGACGTAGGCTTCATCGCCCAATCCGGCAACCGGGGTAAAAGTATCCATTCCGGCGCCGACCTGCTTCATTGCACCGTGGGTAATCTTCATGAGCATCGCGCCACTCTCCCAGGTGACGCTCATCGCGACCGCATGCTGGTCGTTTCCGGCAAACTTGAACTCACAATGTGAATCGCTGCCGCTGACGCTCTCGACCGGCATTTTGAATGCCTGGCTCACTTCCGCTTTTGTTACCAGCGCACAAGCGTCCTTCTTGCCTTGATACGGGGCGTAATTGCCGGCAAACTCGTGGGCGCGTTGCTTGACCCGATATGCCACATAGAAGCAGCTGCCCAGGCCCAGTAACATGCAAAATCCGATCACAGCCGCAACAATCAAAATGATCTTGATCGCCCCGCCGCCTGCTGCGGGCGCGACTGCCGGCGCCGGTGCTGCTGCCGCCGCCGGTTGAGGCGCCTGTGCGGTTGCATTCCCAGTCAGTTGTCCACACTGAGCGCAGAATTTTGCACCCGGTTCGAGCCTGCCCCCGCAATTCGCACAGAACATCGCCATGATCTCCCCCTAAAGCGGCAACGCTTCTAGCGAATGCCGTAATGACGAACTTGGCGCCAATAGTGACCCGTGTTCAGATGGTAGTCAAGCGGAAACATCTGTAAGGAATTCGCCCTCTAGATGCCTGCACCATTGGCTTCCACTGCCTGCTTGATCGCATTCACCCGCTCTGCGACTGGTCCCGGTTTGATGAAGACAAGCTCGAAGCCAAAGTTGCGATATGTGTCCTCGTGGATCTTCTCAAAGCGAAGCGTTTCGTCGAAGCTGATCCGCCGTGCCGCTGTGGGCGCGATAAAGCCCAGGTTGCGAACAAAAAACACCTTCTGCTCGTAAACACGTTGTTCCTGTATGCGGTCCAGTTCCTGCGAAAGAGTTGGAGAAACCGGATGTCCCAGGTACGTGGCTAAAGCGGCAGTGCAGACGAGAGACCGATCGTGAAATTGAATGTGGTCGAGCTGGGCGGATGCACGAAGGACTCGACGGCCCTGCAGATCGGCAACCGCATCAATGAACTTCGAGTCGGTCCACGGTTCAGCAACATCTTGCGCTTGCGCGAGTGCAATCACGTCAGTAGCTGCTTCTTCTACAACTCCGAAACCTTCAATTTCCAGCTGCCGTAAAATTGCAGTCTTTCCGGCGCCTGGCGCACCAGTCAAAATGAATCTCTTCATAAATTCTCACTGCTTCTTTGTATCTGCGGAAGGCTTATGAAACCCGCCGAAGAATTCAGCACAGATTAGGCCCGCCGCGGTTGTGGTGGACTATAATCCAACGCACCTATGGCTCTCAATGCAGGCACGAAGCTTGGCCCCTACGAGATACAGTCCCTGATCGGTGCAGGAGGGATGGGTGAAGTCTATCGCGCTCACGACTCCCGGCTTCAGCGCACAGTGGCTATCAAAGTTCTGCCAGCTTCCTACTCGGCGGACCGTGACCGTCTCCAGCGCTTCGCGCAGGAAGCACGCGCAGCCGCGGCACTCAACCACCCGAACATCCTTTCAATCTTCGACATTGGTGACCATCAAGGCTCACCTTATGTCGTCTCCGAATTGCTCGAAGGAGAGACGCTACGAGACTGTTTGAAGCGAGGTCGCCTCTCGATCCGAAAAGGTATCGATTACTCATTGCAGGTTGCACGAGGGCTAGCGGCTGCCCACGACAAAGGCATTGTCCATCGCGATCTGA
>JAFAGX010000082.1 GCA_019237515.1 Acidobacteriaceae bacterium | reverse complement strand
ATCCGGCTTCTCGCAATTACCACAAATGGCTTACTCCCGAGCAGTATGCAGCCCGCTTTGGTCTTTCCTCCAATGATGTAGGCACAATATCCGCCTGGCTGCGTTCGCAAGGCTTTGAAATTGTCCAGATTGCCCGCGGCCGCAATTGGATCGCGTTCAGCGGTACTGCGGCGTTGGTGGAGAACGCGTTCCATACCCAGTTGCATTATTACGACGTTGACGGTGAGCGGCATTTTGCGAATGCAACGGAAATCTCGATTCCACAAGCTCTGGATGGAGTCGTCGCTGGTTTTCTCGGGTTGAACGATTTCCGGCTTAAGCCCATGGGGATAAGGGAGCCTGTCGCGCCGGATTTTTTGTCTATCATTGCCCGACCGTTGTATACGGACCCAAATAACAGCGCGCATCACTTCCTCGCTCCAGATGACATCGCAACCATCTACAATCTCGCGCCGCTCTACGGCACCGGAATCGACGGTTCCGGAGTAAAGATGGTGATCGTCGGTCAAAGCGACATCAATACTGCCGACCTGACTGCGTTTCGCTCGGGATTCAATTTGCCGGGAATTACCCAAAGCAACTTCGAGCAGATTCTTGTTCCTAATAGTCCGGATCCCGGGAAAACGAGCGATCAGACCGAAGCGGATTTGGACCTCGAATGGTCACAAGCGGTTGCAAGAAACGCCAAGATTATTTATGTCAACGCGGCCACCACGGGTGGCTTCAATGGAGTATTCTCGTCGGCTCAGTACGCGATCGACCAGAATCTGGCGCCGGTACTCAGCATGAGCTTCGGCGCGTGTGAGGCGCTAAACAAAAGCGCGCTTCCCAGCCTCGAGACGCTACTGCAACAGGCTAACAGCCAAGGCATCACGTTCCTTGCATCTTCCGGCGACACCGGAGCCGCAGCGTGCGATGGCGCTGTCACATCAGCAACGGGAGGGCTCGCAGTAAATTATCCGGCGAGCAGCCCTGAGGTTAGCGGCGTCGGTGGTAACGAGTTCAGTGGCGACGTCAACAATCCAGCCCAGTACTGGAACTCGGCGAACAACTCCAGCGGCGAATCTGCGATTTCCTTCATTCCCGAAATGGCGTGGAACGATACGGTTTCGCGCGGGACGCTCGCGGCCAGTGGCGGCGGCGCAAGTAGCTGCATGAACGGAACCTGCTCAAGCGGTTTCCCCAAACCGTCTTGGCAAACCGGAACCGGTGTTCCTAAGGACAACGTTCGCGACGTACCGGACGTTGCGATGGCGGCATCGCCCGATCACGACGGTTTCATTTTGTGCAGTACAAATAGCTGTATGAACGGAATCGAAGCTGCGGTGCAAGCGAACTCGATTGTTGGCGGGACATCGGCGTCGGCTCCATTGTTTGCTGGCATAGTCGTATTACTGAACCAATTTACCGGACAAGCCCAGGGGAACATAAACAACACGCTGTACCCGCTGGCCCAGAGCACCTCAAACGGCATATTTCACGACGTAACCAGCGGCGATAATATCGTGCCCTGCAAACAAGGCACTCCCAGTTGTCCAGCCAGCGCTCCCTTCCAATTTGGTTACAAGACGGGCACCGGATACGACCAGGTGACGGGGCTGGGTTCGGTAGATGCCACAAATCTTGTTTGCCAATGGCCGGGCAAGAACTGCACCAATGTCACCCTCGCTGTGGTTCCAGCTCAAGTGAATCCGGGAACCAGCACTCCGGTGACACTAACCGCGACCGTCGCCGGTACCGTCGCCAGCGGGACGCCAACCGGCACCGTGACCTTCTTCAATGGATCAACCGCAGTTTCCGGCAGTCCCGTCACACTTACCGGTGGCACAGCAACGTTGAGCTATAACGTGGCATCACTTGCGGCCGGCGTCTACCCAGTCAGTGCGAAGTACAGCGGAGACTCCAGTTTTGCCGCTGCGTCGTCAGCGGTTGTTAATCTGACGGTCGGCAATACGAGCAGCACGTCGCTGACTTTTTCACCAGCGTCGTTGACGGCAGGATCGAGCGGCCCGGTAATGTTTAATGCGACGGTTGCGGCGACTTCAGGAACCGGTACACCGACTGGGACTGTTACCTTCTCGGATGCGTCTGGCCCGCTTGGCAGCGCCGTACCACTGAGCAACGGCAGCGCAACCCTGAGCTACAACCCACATTCGCTTGCCGGTGGAACGTATTCGATGGTTGCTTCTTACAGTGGCGATTCGAGTTTCGTACCCTCGAGTTCTTCGCCGCAGCCGTTAAACATCGTCGATTTCGCAATCGCAGCGAACCCAGCCACTGTAACGATTGGAGCCCCTGGACAGGGCGGGGCAACGGCAATCGCTATTACCGCTCTCGGCGGCTTCAGTCAGAGCTTGAACTTTAGTTGCTCCGGGCTGCCCTCTGAGGCGGCTTGCACATTTTCGTCACCTTCGGCAACGAGCGAGACACTGACGATCACTACCGCGGCGGCTGCAGCAGAGCTGCAGTCTCATCGCAACCAGTTTCTGTTTGCCTTCCTCCTGCCGGGATTGTTCGGGTTGGTGTTTTTAAGTCCCGATCGTCGTGTCAGAAATATCCGGGTAGTGCGCGCGCTGGGACTGACAGCCTTGCTGGGTGTTTCTATTCTGTGGATGGTTGGCTGCGGCGGAGGTGGAAGCAGCACGACCGGCAATTCAGGGACGCCGGCTGGGACGAGCACCGTCACAGTAACCGCGACTACCGGCGGAGCTAGCGCAATCACGCACCAGATCACACTCACTTTGACTGTGCAATAAGCACTCCGCCTCTGGGATTCGCTTCGAGCTATTCATGCAGGAACGTTTCCGCAGTTAGAATGAATAACAGCTTGGATGAGATATCCAGAATCGAACTTCCTTGCGGCGAGTCTGCCCCGTCGCTGGTTACGCTGCAGCACTTTCGTGACATACCGGAAGCGCTATTAGCCAAAGGCAAGCTGGAATCTGCGGGTATCGAATGTGTGCTTGCGGACGGCAACCTGGTCCGCATGGATTGGCTGCTTTCAAATGCGATCGGCGGCATTCGCTTGCAGGTTCATCAGCGCGATTTCGGATCGGCGCGCGCCATTCTGGATGAGCCGATTCCCGCCGAGTTTGGCGATGAAGAACTCGGTGAATCCTTTGTGCAGCCACGCTGCCCGCGCTGTTACTCGCTGGACATTGGTTTCGAAAAAATCGACCGCTTCTGGACCTTCGGTTTGTGGCTCTTGCTCTCCTTCCCGATTCCTGTCCGCAAAGGGAACTGGAAGTGCTACACCTGCGGCGTTGAGTGGGTTGAAGAATGATACGAGCCATACGATAAGTAGCGCTGCAAGTGGAAGCTGTTGGAAAGCTATGGTTTACATTCCCCAAACAATCTTTAATGTTTTGTAAGTTTCTGCCGATAAAGCAATGTGGAGAATTCCGCAATGACGGCCCCGTCCGCTCCGAAGCCAAATGTGCGTTTTGTAGCGCGGCAACCGATTCTTACGCGCGAAGAAAAAGTGTTCGGCTACGAATTACTTTTCCGCGATGGAGTCGACGAGTATTTTCATGCTTCCGATGTAGAGGCTGCATCGCGCAGCACACTGAGTACCTCGGTGCTGATGGGTCTGGATGTGCTTTGCGATGGCCGCCGGGCATTCGTCAATTGCACTCGCGAAGTGCTGCTGAAAGAATACGTGACGTTGTTGCCGTCGACGCAAACGGTTGTCGAGATTCTGGAAACCGTGCCCGCTGATGATCTGGTGCTCGCCGCTTGTCAACGCCTAAAAGAGGCTGGCTACCTGATCGCACTGGATGATTTCATCACTTCCGATCCGCGCGAGTCGCTGGTTGAGGTTGCGGATATCGTCAAGGTCGACCTGCGGCGGGTCTCATTCGAAGATGCCGCCGCGATTGCTAAACGGTATGGTCCGTGGCGATGTCGCATGCTCGCGGAAAAGGTGGAGACTCGGGAAGAATTCACTGCGACCAAGAATGCGGGATTCGTCTATTTTCAGGGATATTTCTTTCATCGGCCAGAAACGCTCCATGCCCACGAAATCCCCGCGAATCGGCTGAACTACCTGCGCATGTGGCAAGCAGTTGCAAAACCAGAATTGGACGTTCGGGAAATCGAGTCCGTGATCAAAGGGGAGGCATCCCTTTGTTATCGCCTGCTGCGATACCTGAACTCACCAGTATTTGGATTTGCTACTGAGATACACTCGGTGCGGCACGCGCTTGCCATGCTCGGAGAGCGTGAGGTACGGCGATGGGTTCGATTGGTAGCCACCCTCGGAGCGGGTCAGGACAAGTCCAGCGAGCTTGTTCTTTCGGCGTTGGTACGGGCCCGTTTCTGTGAGCTGCTTTCACCCAAAATTCCGCACGGGCAGTCGGATTTATTTCTGATGGGATTACTTTCGTTGATGGACGCCATTCTCGAGATCCCCATGCTCCGAGTACTGGACAGTGTAGCCGTGGACCGCGAGACCAGAGCGGCCTTGCTAGGAGGACAGAGCCACCTGCGCAGTTTGTATCAGCTCATGCTGGCCCAGGAATCCGGTGAGTGGCAGGCCAGCAGCGAGTTGGCTTGCCAGCTTCGCCTCAGCGACAGGGAGGTCGCTGAGAAATACTGGGAGGCGGTGCACTGGGCCCAGCAGGTGAGCGCCCGATAGACGGGAAGGGTCGGGGAAGGCGTTTCGCATGGCTCGAATTGGGCTGCACCTGCAGTTACCTCTGTGTAAAAGTACAGTGAGTTAGGACTTGCGTTTCATCAGGAGCCCAGAGTACCATCAGGATGTCTCTAGCGGCTGCGCTTTCCAGCGGGCCTTCTGCGCCAATCAGCTCCAGGCGCCTAAACGGACACGATCATTCAGGAACGAGTTTTAACCGCGCCGGGTTTCTTATACTTGCATGCATAAGCGTGCGAGGTTGCGATTCATCCGCGAGCGGCACGAGAAAGAAAGCATCGAAGCCGCCGGGGTGCGGCGAACTCAAAATAGAAGCTAAACGAGAAAAGTATGAATGTTGGACCCGGACATCCCTCGGGAGGCGGGGGAAGAAACAGGCGGCGCCGTGGACGGCGTTCCCATCGAGGTGGTCCCGGACGGGATCGCCAGCAACATGGCGGCATCTACACCGCCCCAATGGACCACAGCTACCGCGCGGCAATGGCGGGGGAAAAGGGCCAACGTGGACGTGGCCGCCCGGGCTTTGCGCCATCCTATGCTCCGGTGGATCCAGAGCCTTTGCCACAACGGGAAGACGACACCTCGCGCATTTTTGCCTTCGTTGATGATCTGTTCTTTCAGGCCAAGATTCAGGAAACAGCTCGCAAACTCAACGTCAAAGTAGAATTCGTGAAGAACGACAAAGATCTGAGCGAGCGATTGCAGCAGAACGGGGACGGAGCTCCCTCGCTGATTATTTTTGACCTGAACAATGCGAATGCGAAACCGTTAACTCTGATCCCCAAGCTCAAGAGCAAGCTGAAGAAGTCAACGTCGATTATCGGCTTCCTTTCTCATGTCCAAGGCGATCTCAAGCAGAAAGCGCACGAAGTGGGCTGTGACATGGTGCTGCCGAGATCGGCTTTTTCTCAAAATCTGCCACAGTTGTTGCGTCGCCACGGAGCTTCGGAAGATCAGCCTCTGGTGCAGTGACCCGGCAATTCGGCGTACTTAGCGTTAGCCGGGAGGCCATCCCAGTCTTCGACCACCGACTAAGTGGACGTGGAGATGAAAGACGGATTGTCCCGCCCGCGGTCCTACGTTGAGAACAGTTCGATATCCATCCTCGATGCTGCGCTCATGAGCAATCCTTGCAGCGGCAAGGTGACAGCGGCCCACTAGCTCGGCATCCTCCACGTTCGCTTCTTTTAAACCTGCCACATGTTTTTTCGGAACCACCAGCACGTGTGTCGGTGCCTGGGGATTGATGTCTTCAAAAGCGTAGGTGTAATCGTCTTCATAGATTTTTTTGGAAGGGATCTCACCGGCAATGATGCGGCAAAAAAGGCAATCACTCATGATATTTCAAACCTGAGTTTCCAAATTTGTTTTGAAATTTCCGGGGCCCATTGGAGCTACGGCGCAGGGGAGCAAATCACTATACTGCATTCGCGGCGAAAAGTAATATGGTCAACTTTGGTGCCAAATCGAACTGCTAGGTTCGAGGCATTTGCTTCCGTCGCGTCAATCTAGTCTGACCAGAAAGATATCGCCCTCGGGCGTGTGAGTTTCGTGTGCGACCATTTCTGCCCTATGGCGGTCGTCATCTTTGACCCGCACGCGCACCCACCAATCGCCGACTGGACTGCTGAAGCAGTGAACCTTTGCGGTTTGATAACGACGCGTTAAGTGGTCTGCGAGTTTATCCGCAGTATCTTCCCTTTCGAACGCGCCGATCTGTACCGCCCAACGTCCCGCGCTGTCGATAGGCACTGGCGTATGCAGCACCTCCACGCGCACCATAGCTACGCCGGCGGACCAGACATCCACTTTCTTCGCGGCCGCCTCGGAAAGATCCAAAATGCGGCCGTGGATGAACGGACCGCGGTCCGTGATCCGCACAGTCGCGGAATGACCGGTCTTCACGTTTGTGACCAGCACCACCGATCCCAAGGGCAACGTACGATGTGCAGCCGTCATTGCGTGCATGTCGTACACCTCGCCGTTGGAGGCATGGCGGTTGTGGTACGGAGCGCCGTACCAGCTAGCCAGGCCAGTTTCCACCAGAACCGGCTTTTCGTGCTTTTGCGAGGGAATTTCCTCGGGTTGTGCCGGTTGCCGGGTAGCAGGCTCGGAATTCTCGGCAGTTGCATCGGGGGAGCTGACAGAAGGAGGTGGCGGCACGGTGATTTTCGCTTGCTTGTGAGCGCATCCCGTCAGAAGCAGCGCGCAGGCACCGATGGCAAAATAAAGGGTACGTCTATTTACTTGCGTTGTGAGTCCATGTAATTCGCGAGGCGAGTAAGCTTTTCGGCGGCGACCCGCAGGGCCTTGGTCGAGTGTTGGCGGACTGCAGGCACGACTTCGTCGTTCAAATAGTTGATCAGTTCCGCTGATTACTTCTCCAGCGTGTTCTCCACCTCGCCGACGGTCTTGCCCAGTCGGACGGAGGCCTCTTCTACCTTGCGGTTGAAGTCGTTCATTTTGATTCCTTGTGAGGGCAAAATCAGCCAC
>JAFAGX010000058.1 GCA_019237515.1 Acidobacteriaceae bacterium | reverse complement strand
GCGAGATCGACGGACGCGTCATGGCGCTGGGAGCCGGTATCTCGTTGCTGGTGGCGCTCCTTGTAGGCTTGGTTCCGGCGTTGCAGACGCGCAGCCTCGATTTAGCTGGTTCTCTGAAGGCGGAGTCGTCAAGTGTGGTAGGCGCTCGCGAGAAAACCTGGGTTCGCTCGGGGCTGGTGATATTTCAGATCTGTTTGAGCTTCGTTCTCCTGGTTGCGGGAACTCTGTTGCTCGAGAGCCTATACAAAATTCGAAATACCAGCCCAGGTTTTTCAACCACGAGCGTAGCGGTGACCGGTGTGTCGCTGGTGGCCGCTGGCTATGATGCTCCGCGAAGCAAAACATTTCAGAACGATCTTATCGACCGTTTGCATGTTTTGCCTGGCATTCAGTCCGCCGCGTTCGCGGCAGTAACGCCACTGGGCTATGCTACGTTCTCCTCCACGTCCATCGCAGTTGATGGGTACGAACCTGCCCCTGATGAACAACTACAGGTTGAGTACAACCAAGTCGGTCCCGGATATCTGGCAACTTTGGGAATCCCGCTTCTTTCCGGTCGTGAATTTGCGCGAAGTGATGATGAGAATGCACCGTTAGTCGCCATCGTAAATCGCACCATGGTGTTGCGGTACTGGCGTGGTGAGGATCCCATCGGGCGTCGATTGAAAGTGAAAAGCGGCTGGGCACGAGTGGTCGGCATAGCTGCTGATTCAAAATACGAAAGCATAGGAGAGACTCCGAAACCGTTCTTTTATGTTCCGCTACGGCAGGATTTCGTGAACGAGCCGGATTTGAATATCCGTGCGACGCAATCGCCGCAGAGCACATTTTCTGCGGTTCTTCGCGAAGTACACGCGTTGGATCCGGATCTTGCGCTTTACGACTTGGCCACCCTGCGGGAACAGGTTAATCAGTCGACTGCGCCACAGCAGGTCGCGGTTACCCTGGTTTCAATCTTGGGGAGCCTGGCTGTGCTCTTATCTGCCGTCGGCCTGTACGGAGTGATGTCTTATGCAGTGGCTCAGAGCACGCGCGAGTTGGGATTGCGAATGGCTCTCGGCGCTAACGGTGGAAATCTGTTGCGTCTGGTCATTTCGCGAGGCTTGAAGTTAACCGCCGCAGGCGTAGTTCTGGGTGCCATAGCGGCACTGCTGTCGGCCAGATTTCTTCGAAACCTTCTCTACAATGTGAGCCCGCATGATCCATTAGTATTTGGGTCGGCACTGGGGCTGATGACAGTTACGGCAATTTCTGCCTGCTTATTACCTGCCTGGCGAGCAAGCCGGATTGATCCCGCGCGCGTACTGCGGGACTGACTTCAAAGCAAAAAGAATGTTCGTTCGGCAGGCTGCAGCCGGCAAGGTTTCGCCTGCATCTACGTAATGCATGAAAATCTCTCAACTTGCTCTCATCACGGCGGCATCGGGATTTGCCGGGTTTGGTTTCGCTTCTCTGATTCGGCCCACCATCCTTGAACGGGTCGATGTACACGCACGCTCGGCACAGGCGACAACAGAGTTACGCGCGATGTATGGCGGCATGGAGCTTGGGCTGGGAGCATTTTTCCTGACAGCCATGTTCAGACCCGAGTGGGAGCAAGCAGCGCTGGCAGCCCAGGCGATGGGACTGGGTGGGCTGGCTGCGTCGCGATTAGCTGGCGTCTTGCACGATCGTCCTAAAGGACCCCTGATGAAGGCGCTTGTCCTTGCGGAAGGCTCAGCGGCGTTGCTGGCGGCGGTTGCACTGGCGAAGCGCGGCGGCGGGAACTTTAGAAGCGCGCGTACAACCTCGTAACAGCGGCCAACTACTCCAATCAACGGCAATAGCGGGATGCTGAACTATTGCAGCTTCGCGTACTCAGCTTTGGCTTGCTTCAAAATCGGAATGTCAGGGTCGGCGTCTTTCCAAAGCGTGAGGAAATCGTTGTAGACGGTTTTTGCCTTGGTGGTATCGCCTTGCAAAACATAGGCCCGAGCGAGTTGCAGACGAGCCAGAGCACCCGTGACAAAATTTTCC
>JAFAGX010000670.1 GCA_019237515.1 Acidobacteriaceae bacterium | reverse complement strand
CGAAACGATTCCCCGCCGCGGTTACCGCTTCATCGCTCGCGTGGAAAACGGCCACCTGCCCGCGCCGGTTGTCGTCGGAGAATACATTCCGTCAGTTCCCGTATCGCCGACGCCTGAACTTCGGAATAAACGGCGTTTTGTCGTCATTGCGGTTGTCGCAGCCTCCCTCATAATTGCCGCTGTCGCTACGTGGCGCGTCTTCTTCGCACGGCCGGCGCTGACCGGAAACGATGTCATTCTCCTGGCGAGTTTTGTCAACAAGACGGGCGATCCAATCTTTGACAATTCCCTCGATAAAGCTCTCGAAGTCAAACTTACCGAATCGCCGTTCCTCAGCCTTCTTTCAGAAGCTGACGTCGCCTCTACCATGCGCATGATGCGCCGCAATCCCGACGACCGCGTGACTCAAGATCTGGGCGTCGAAATCTGCAAACGGCGTGGGCTGAAGGCACTCGTCGTGCCGGAAATTGCCGCGATCGGCAGCACCTACGTCACCTATGTCATCACCTTGGACGCGATTGATGCGCACAGCCGAAAACTCATTGCGCGGCAGCAAGTCGAGGCCAACAACAAGGATCAAGTAGTCGCCGCGTTGGGCAAAGCAGGCTCGCAGTTGCGAAAACGGCTTGGCGAAGATTTAAGCTCTCTGCAAAAATTTGACGCGCCTCTTGACCTTGCCACCACCAGTTCGCTCGAGGCTTTGCAAGCCTACCGCTCCGGGCTTACCCTCTACCGCTCCGGAAAGCGCCGGGAAGCCATCCCGTTTTTTGAAAGAGCTGTCGATCTCGATCCCCAATTTTGCTCCGCCTACGACCAACTCGGCCGGGCGCAACACAGCATAGGCCAAAGCCAGGAGGCACGGGCCAGCTTCGCGCGCGCCTTCGAACTGAAGGATCGCCGCCTTACCCAGGAGGAGAATTTTAAAACCACCGCGCTCTACTATTCGGCGATCACCGGTAATCTCGAAAAGGAAGTCACTGTCGTCCTTTTGTACCGCCAAATCTACCCGCGCAGCGTGGAGGCTGCCAACCTGCTGGGGATCGCATATGCGCAGATGGGCAGAACCCAAGAGGCCTTGCCGGAGTTCCAGTGGGCCATCGCTCATTCCCCGGTGCCTTCCGCTCAACACAACTCAAATGCCAGTCAGGCACTGATCATCCTCGGCCGACTTGACGATGCCAAGAAACTGCTCGACCAGTGGCGCCAGCAGGGTTCCTTCACTCCGTTTCAGTTGACGTTGCGTTACCGTATCGCTTTCATCGAGCACAACACCGCTACTCTGGACCGGCTTGCTCGCGAGACCTCCGGCGAGGATGCGCCCTGGGTCCACCTCCAGATGCACCTGGCATTCCTTCGCGGCGACGTCGCGACGCTTCGCTCCCTCAGCGATGCTCTGGTTAGTCGGCAGAGGAAGGCCAACCAAATGGAAAATGTTGCTACGGAGCTCGCCTACCATGCCGACGAGGAGGCCTATCTCGGGAACTATGACGTAGCCCGCAGACTCTGCGCCCAGGCCGACGAAGTCGGAAATCATAGCGCTCTCGGACTTTTTAAGTGCTCGCACGCTCTCGGGCAGGCCGCGGACTCATCCCCCGCGGAAGCACTGGCCACGAAACTGAATGAGCTCTTCCCCGAGGACACTTTTCAGCAGAAGGCCCTCCTTCCCGTCACTTACTCCACCATCCAACTAACAGGGGGAAATCCCCGGGCCGCAGTGGATTTACTCTCGCCTGTCACGCAGTTCCCAAATGTCGTGGTCTTCTATAATCGAGCGCGTGCCTATATGGCCGCGGGAGATCAGGCCAAAGCTATCGCCGACTTTCAGACCGTCATCAATAACCCGGGATGGCCGGACTGGGAAGCCTTTGAGGTCCTTTCGCAACTTGGCCTGGCGCAGGCCTACGCGAAACAGAACGACTTCGAAAACAGCCGCAAAGCGTACGCCGATTTTTTTGCAACCTGGAAGGATGCAGACCCTGGTATCCCGATACTTCGTCAAGCCAAAACCGAAAATAAGAAACTCACGGCAACGCCAGGTGCCGCTGCTTCACCCTCAGGGACACAGCGATAACCTCGTTTTTCCTTTCTACTCAAGCTCGATAGAATCGCCGCTGGTCGAATGGGAGGGAGCGCGGCATCAATGGTTCTCCTCGGCCTGCATTTCCCGGCTTACTTGTTCGGCGGCAGCGAGGACACGAAGCGTGTTTTCCCCCAAGATCTTGCGAACGTCGAATTCGGAGTAGCCTTTCTTGAGCAAAGCATCCGTGATCTGGGGAACGTGAGTCACGTCATCCATACCGTCTGGCATCGAGGCTCCGTCGAAATCCGAGCCGAGGCCGACGTGGTCAGCACCCACAAGTTTCACGGCGTGATCGATGTGGTCGATGATTCGCTCCCAGGAAACATGCGGTAGCCTGCCCTCCGCGGTGGCTTGCTTTTCCTGTTCCGCCATCTTTCGGGTAAAACACTCCTGGTCTTTTCCACATTCTTTCTGGATCTGTTCAAACACATTGACAACGCCGCCCGCTTCTTTATCTCGCGCGTCTTTGTACGCCTGATCGATGAAGCTTTTTTCGTAGTTGATCTGGATGACCCCGCCTTTCTCGGCGAGAGCTTTGATCATGTCATCGGTCATATCGCGCGGGTGATTGCACAGGGCGCGGCAGGACGAGTGAGAGGCAATGAACGGCGCACGGCTGACGGCGAGCGCGTCGTAAAAAGTTTTATCGGAGACGTGAGAGATGTCGACTAGCATCCCCGTCCGATTCATCTCGCGCACGATTTCTTTGCCGTAATCGGTGAGGCCGTTGTGAGCGGGCTTGTCAGTTGAGGAGTCGGCCCACTCGTCGTTATAGAAGTGGGAAAGAGTCATGTAGCGCACGCCGAGGTCGCTATAGATGCGGACCATGCGGATATCATTGCCGAGCATGTGACCGCCCTCAATGCCCATTAGAACTGCGATTTTGCCCTGCTTGTGAGCGCGTCGGACTTCATCCGCAGTTCGTGCGAACGCAAGGTCCTTCGAGTATCTATGCACGTTCTGCTGGATGGCATCGATTTGGTCCAGAGCTTGCTGCACCGCGGGCGGACCCATGGTCCGGCCATCGATCCAGATGGAGAAAAAGATCGCATTCAAGCCGCCTTCCCGCATGCGCGGAATGTCGATGTGGCCGGTGGCATTGCGTTTACCGAGATCGAAATCTTTCGTGAAAAAGCGCTGCGTGGTGTCGTCGTGAGTGTCCACAACGATTGAAGAAAAATGAAGGCGGCGCGCCTGCGGGGAGATGGAATCGGCAGCGTTGGCAATGAGCAGAGCGGCAGCGGAAACGACGCAGACGAAGACGTAAAGTAGACGGCGGATCATGAATCCTCCAAAGTTTGGCTGAATCCCGGCAGATGACGCTGGGTTCATTTCTTCAATCGGGCGGGCCAGTTCGTGATCAGGACGGCGCGGGATTGATCGGAACGCTCTCCGGTCACGTTCAGCACAAATCGGCGGCCATCGGGAGTCGCATCCCAGGAAGCGTTATAGAAAGCCATGGGAACCAATCCCGAGACACTAAAAAGACGCTGTGGCTTTCCTGGCTGGATGCTGTTGTCAGTTACTTTTACTGGCAGGGCAAACACCCCGCCTTCGCGCGTCGCATAGTAGATCGTTTTTTCGTCGGCGGCCCAGCGGCTCAGGGCGCCTCCGGTGCTGGTGAGCTGTATTTTGCCGCCACGCTGGACCGAAGTCGCATACAGCTCGTATCTGCCGGTCTCAATGCTGGCATACACAATCCATTTTCCATCCGGGGAGAAGTGCGCTTGATGCGCGCCACCCTGATAATCCGTGATGGGCTGGGGCTTAGCGCCGGGAGTGGTTGATTGCAAGACAGCGGTGATCGGAACGCGGTCATAAGCCTGCTCGATGAGAAGAAAACGGTCACCCGCGGAGACGTCACTCACGTGCATTGGGCTGGTATTCTCGGCAATCGTGGTCTCTCCTCCCGAGCCATCAACCGGCTTGCGCACAACCCGGCCTGTCTTGCCGACACTGGAGTAATAAAGATACTTTCCATCGGCCGACCACGCCATGCCATCGGAGGTATACGTGAAGGTAAAGCGCGCGCGAGTCCCTTGGTCGAGATTGATCAGCCAGATGTCGTGCGCAGTCCCTGTGGTCAGCGCGGCTAGAGTGCGGCCGTCAGGAGAGATGCGGATATCCATGAAGGCACTGGTGTCCGGAACAGGCGTAGATTTCCCGTCGCGCCCGAAAAGCAGCACCTGGCCGCTATTGACACCTGCCCCGGACTGATAAATGAGTGCACCATTCTCGCCCGCGTCGAATGCTGCTTTCCAAGTCGAAGCGTTGTATCCCACGCCGGATGCCACTGCCACCGTATCGCCACTTACCTTCCCCGTTGCTGGATGGAAGGGCTGCGCCAGCAAAGATCCTCCCTGTTCCCAAATCAAGTGTCCATTCGCGTATACACCATTGGATTCGGAAGCAACGACAAAATGGTTCTCTTTTCCGTCTACCGAAGCAAAATAGATTCCGTTTCTCGCGCTCGGGTCCTTATTAGAGTGGCTGCTTGCCAGATACAAGAAATGTTTGCCGTCCGGCAGGAGCACCGGCCAGCGATGTGTGGTCTGGTCAGCCGCCACGGTCGTGATCTGTACGGGAGTGGAACCTGCGCTGGGCGCAACCCGAAAAATTCCATTGGTGACATCCGGGGCGAAAACGATGCCATCTTGTCCCCAGCTTCCTCCGCGAAAACGAGTGACGTTGCAGATGTCCAGCACCGGACCGCCGCCAAGGGGTACGCGCCGCAAGCGGCCCGCACTTACAAATCCAAGCGACTGGCCATCAGGTGACCAGAAGGGATACATTGCGTTCTCGGTCCCAGCCACCATGTTCGCGTCCTTGTCGTCGAGTGCCCGCACATAGAGCCGGTCGATTGACTGATCGTCCTGACCAACAAAGGCAATCTTCTTTCCGTCGGGTGAAAGCACAACCGGCCCGGCGGCATCGTCATTGTTTAAGGTGAAGCTGTTCTTTTCCGGCGGAAGAACGTACGCTTCGATAGCGCCTGGTGTGGATGCACGCAGCCAGAACATCGCTGCGATCCCGGCAACTGCTATGAGCGCGATTGCGGCAAGTGCCCACCAGATTTGACCGAAGGCCTTCTTCTCTTTCTTTTTCGTTTCTTTCCCGCTCTGACCGATCCATCCCAATTCCAGCTTAAGATCGTGAGCGCACTGAAAACGTTCTCGCGGATCTTTTTTCAGACAGGTATTGATGACCCACTCCAATTGCGCGGGAATCTCCGGCCGCACCGATGACAATGCCGTCGGGTGGTCCTCCAGGATGGCCGATGCGATTTTGATCTGCGATTTGCCCTCGAATGGACGCTTGCCAGTGGCCATCTCATAGAGCATCGAGCCAAAGGCAAAGATATCGGAGCGGGCATCCGCGTCCCTGCCCTCGATCTGCTCCGGCGACATGTATTGGATTGTGCCGACCATGGTTCCATGTGTGGTGAGCGGAGAAACCATCGGACTGGGGCCGGAGAATGTCCGTGCTGCTGTGAAGGACGGTGCTGACGAGACTGAGCTGGTTGTCGCCATGGTCGTGAGCGGCTTCGCCAAGCCGAAGTCCAGCAGTTTGGCCCCCGCTTTGGTAAGCATCACGTTGCCCGGCTTCAGGTCGCGATGAACGATTCCGGCTGCATGAGCCGCAGCCAACGCGTCAGCAACCTGGATCGCGATGTCCAACTCCTCAATCACCGATAGGGGCCTTTTTCGCAGACGGTCAGCTAGACTTTCGCCTTCCAAGTACTCCATTACGAGGAAATCCGTGCCGCTGGCGCTATCGTGGCCAATATCGTGGAGCACGCAGATATGGGGATGCTGGAGCTGGGAGATGGCTTTGGCTTCGCGTTCGAACCGAGCACGCAACTCGGGGCTCGCGACCAGTTGTGAGTTCAGAACTTTAATGGCAACCGTACGGTCGAGCCGCGTATCGCGGGCTCGATAGACTTCTCCCATTCCGCCTGCGCCTAGCGGCGCCTGGATTTCATAAGGGCCGAGTTTGGTTCCGGGTGACAGCGCCATCAGTGCGCGCCATTATAATCTCGATCCCGCAAGCTCCACGATTATTCCGGCAGCCCCAGATTCCCCTCTCTCCCGAGTAGCTGGATTACCCGCTTAACCGCTCGAACAGGTACAATCTCCATTCCGCGCCGGGGCTGACACTTAGAAAGCGAATCACTAAAACACCATGAAGATGCGAGTTCGCAAAGCTGTATTCCCTGCAGCCGGTCTAGGTACCCGGTTTTTGCCCGTCACCAAAGCGCAGCCCAAGGAAATGTTGCCCCTGGTCGATAAGCCGATCATTCAATACGGCGTAGAAGAAGCTTTAGCTGCCGGTTGCGATCAGATCATCATCGTGACTGGCCGCGGCAAGCAGGCCATCGAAGACCATTTCGATGTCAGCTACGAACTGGAGAGGATGCTCGAAGACCGCAAAAAGACCGATCTGCTCCAGATTGTGCGACGTATTTCCGATTTGATTCACGTCGCCTACGTCCGCCAAAAAGAAGCGTTGGGCCTCGGACACGCGGTCCTCACAGCCAAGGAACTAGTCGGCGATGAGCCTTTCGCGGTGCTCCTTGCAGATGACGTGATTGACGCCGATCCTCCCTGCCTGAAGCAGATGATCGATGTTTTCGAAAAAATGCAGTGCTCAGTTTTGGCGACACAGATTGTCGAGGGTAAAGCAATCTCCGCTTACGGTGTTTTGGATGTCAAGCCGGTCAAGGGGGAATTTGAAGGCCGCCTCTACGAAATCCAGAGCATGATCGAAAAACCGCGGATGGAAGATGCGCCGTCGAATCTGGCGATTATCGGCCGTTACATTCTTACCCCGGCGGTGTTTGACACCTTGGCTCAAACTCAAACCGGTGCCGGCGGTGAACTTCAACTTACCGACGGCATGAAGCTCCTTTTGCAGCGCGAAAAAATGTATGCGGTCGTCTATGAAGGCAAGCGCCACGACACGGGCGACAAGCTGGGATTTTTAAAGGCCACCGTAGAATTTGCCCTGAAGCGGCCAGATTTGGGTGAACCGTTCCGCGAATATCTTAAAACGCTGAAGCTATAAATGGGGCAAAGGGCAGGGCACGACTTCAATCGTGCCGCCAAGCGACGCGCCTCGGGCGCGAGGGATCTTATGAAATGCTGGAGCTGTAACCGACGCCCGCCGGACTCATGCGCCTGTTCTCAGCATGTGAAGCTTCGGGCATTGGGTAAGATCCTTTATCGGCGGGACCCCGAATTCGACGACATGACGAACAGGAACTGGTGAGACGAAACGGCCGCCGAGGTCGTCTATGATTCCCCCAGCGTCATCTTCAGCTTCCTGGATTTTTCTTCCACGCTATTGGCAAGATTCTCTTTGTGAGCGCTTAGCTTTTTGCTGATACCCGCGCTGCTCAATCCCAAAATTTGCGCCGCCAGAATTCCCGCGTTGGTCGCACCAGCTTTCCCGATTGCAACGGTCGCCACAGGAATGCCGGCCGGCATCTGGACTGTCGCCAGCAATGAATCCAGTCCATTCAGCGCCGTGGAAGGAATCGGAACTCCGATAACCGGCAAGGTGGTGTGTGCGGCGATCACTCCCGCCAGGTGAGCAGCGCCACCAGCGCCCGCAATAATAACTCGAATGCCACGGTCGGCCGCTTTGCGCGCATAATCAGCCGTTCGCTCCGGCGAACGGTGCGCCGACGTGACGTCGATTTCATAACCGATCCCGAAATCTTCGACGGCTTTCGCCGCCTCACGCATGATCTCAAGGTCGGAGTCACTTCCCATAACAATCGAAACTAGTGCCTTAGGCATGATGGTTCCTTTTGGTAAGAATTTTGAAACGTCACAATGTAGCGCGGACATTCCTGTCCGCGCAGGCATGAATGCCCGCGCTAAACCGCCTATTTCTTTAATGCCCGCGCCGCAATATCTTTGCGGTAATGCACGCCCTCAAAACTGACTCGCGCGACGGCTGCATACGCCCGATCCACAGCTGTCTTCAGGTCCGGACCACGCGCGGTCACACCTAAGACGCGTCCACCCGAGGTGAAGTACGCATTATCGATCGCGGTGGTGCCTGCGTGAAAAACCTTCACGCCCTCAACTTTCGCCGCATCCTGAAGGCCGAGGATCTTCTTCCCTGCTTCGAAGGTCCCTGGATAACCACCTGACGCCATAACCACACAAACCGAAGCCTCCGCTGACCAGCGAAAATCGCCATCACTGACGCGGCCTTCGACCGTTGCTTCCATCGCCTCCACCAGATCACTTTCCAACCGCATAAGGATTGGTTGCGTCTCGGGATCTCCAAACCGGCAATTGAATTCCAGAACCATCGGTCCGCGAGCCGTCATCATCAGCCCACAGTAGAGAACGCCTCGATATTCGGTTCCGTCGGCTCTCATTCCCGCAATCACAGGCCGCGCAATGTGCTGCACCAGCCAGTTTTGCATTTGCTGGTCGAGCATGATTTGCGTTGAATATGCGCCCATGCCTCCGGTGTTCGGGCCTGTATCGTTGTCGCCTACGCGCTTGTAGTCCTGTGCGGGAACCAATGGCGCAACCCGCTCTCCATCGCTAAGAACAAGAAACGAAAATTCCTCTCCCTTGAGACATTCTTCGACAACCAGGCAAGCGCCCGCATTCCCCAGCATTTTTCCGCTGAGCATATCGTTTGCCACGCTGGCCGCTTCGTCTTTGGTTTGGCAGATCACGACACCTTTACCGGCAGCCAATCCGTCAGCCTTGAGCACAACCGGCATGTGGAAATGAGGGAGAGCATCGCGGAATTCCCCGACCGAGTTGCAGATGGCATAATGCGCCGTCGGGATTTTGAACCGCTGCATGAACTCCTTGGCGAAGCTCTTGCTGGATTCCAGGCGAGCTGCCGCCTTTGTTGGACCAAAAATTCGCCATCCGCGCTCAGTAAACTCGTCCACGACGCCCAAGGTCAGGGGCAACTCTGGACCGACGACCGTGAGATCTGGCTGAATCTGGTTTGCGACACCAATGATCGATTGCAGATTTTTTAAGTCCGCCGGTATACATTCAGCTTCCGCCGCAATGCCGCCGTTTCCGGGCGCGCAGTAAATTTTGGAAACACGAGGAGACTGACGAAGCTTCCAAACCAGAGCGTGCTCCCGTCCACCGCTGCCGATCACCAGAACTTTCATAGCAGGACAGACAAGGGTAGGGGGAAAGCAGGAAATTTTCAATCGCCAGCCCGAAATCCCAGCTGAAAATTGCAAAAACCGCAAATTGAGTTCGGGCGGCACTGGCTCATTTTGAATCTGTCAGGGCGGCCATCCCGAGCGCAGCCGTTTTTCAGGCGGAGCGAGGGATCTCGCGTGCCGCGGCGTCGGGCCCGTACCCTCGACATTCCTTGCCCGCTGGTGAAAGCGTGGGCTGCGGAACAACCTGTGTACAGTGATTCAAATTGAGCACCCGTTCGCACACCCGCTTGGCTTTTCGACTACCCCGAATGGCATAATCGTCGCCAGTGCCAACCGATTCCAAAGCCGACCTTTTCCGAAAATTGCCATCCATCGATGACCTCGCTCGGCGACCAGGCATCGCTACTCTGGCGACGCAGGAAGGGCAAACCGCAGTTGTAGATGCGGCGCGAACGGTTCTTTCCAACTTACGCACCGAAATTCAGGGCGGAAGACTCGACGCGCCGGCAGTCGACCTCGCCTTAAGCGAAATCGATGCTGCCGTGAAACGCGAACTGCGTCGCTCGCTCGTGTATTCCCTAAGATCCGTTGTCAATGCCACAGGCGTGGTTTTGCACACGAACTTAGGACGCGCTCCACTGCCGAGCAGTGTCATTGAGCACATCCGAAACACTGCATTGACGTACTCGAACCTGGAATTCGATCTGGAAACAGGAGCACGCGGCAAGCGCGATGCGCACCTCGATCGTCAGTTCAAGAAACTCTTGAATGACTTAACCAGCACGCCTTCCGGATCGCCTCAGCCCGCGATTTCAACAATTGTCGTAAACAATAACGCAGCGGCTGTTCTCTTGGCTTTAAACACCCTGGCCGAAGGTGGCGAAGTTATCGTCTCGCGCGGTGAGTTAGTAGAAATCGGCGGGTCATTTCGGATTCCCGATGTGATGGCAAAATCCAACGCCACTCTACGCGAGGTCGGCACCACAAATCGTACACGCGTCCAAGATTACGAGCGCGCGATCGGCGAAAAAACCCGGCTCCTGCTGCGCGTACATCGCTCGAATTTCCAGATCACCGGATTTACCGAACAGCCCGAACTGAACGATTTGGTGGAGCTCGCACGTAAACGTAAGCTCCCGCTCATGGAAGATCTTGGCAGCGGCGCTCTATTTGACCTGCGCTCGGTTGGCGTGAGCGGCGAGCCAAGTGTTCTGGACAGCTTGCGCGCGGGTGTAGACGTTGTCACTTACAGCGGCGATAAACTCCTTGGTGGGCCCCAGGCTGGCATCCTCAGCGGCCGTGCCGATCTGATTGGCCGCATGCGATCCAATTCACTCTTCCGCGCTCTTCGTGTCGACAAGCTGACGTACGCGGCTTTGGAAGCGACTCTAATGTCCTACGTCAAGGGCGATCATGACGCAATTCCCACAATTCGCATCATGCGACTGTCCAAAGAAGGAATTTCTGAGCGCGCCGAGAACATTTTTAACACCGTGCGTTCGACAAACCTGCTGCTCGAGACCATCAATGGAGAGTCACTGATCGGTGGCGGCGCCGCGCCTTCAGCAGTGCTTCCCACGCGCCTCATCGCGGTTTCCCATGAACAGATGAGCGCCCACGAACTTGCTACAGCCTTGCGCACCAGCAATCCGCCTGTGATTGCCAGAGTTGAAGAAGGCCGTGTGCTCCTGGATTTGCGAACGGTCTTTCCTGAGCAGGACCAGGTCATTATTCGAGCACTGCAAAGTCTTCGCTCAAAGTGAATTCGCGCCTCCTCACGCCGGCGCTATGGTGAAATGGTTGCGTGGCAATCCTCTTCACCGTTGGCCATTCCACCAGAAGCCGCGAAGAACTAATCGATGTTCTGAAGGCCCACGGGATCGAAACCCTGGCGGACATTCGTTCCTTCCCCATGTCCCGCCGCTTGCCTCATTTCAATCGCGAGGCGCTGGAAAAGAGCCTGCCTGCTGCCAGCATTCGTTACGTCTGGATGAAAGAACTCGGCGGGCGCCGCAAAAAAATCCGCGACGATTCGCCCAATGTGGCGCTACGCAATCAGAGCTTCCGCAATTATGCCGATTACATGCTCACGCCCGAATTCCAGCAGGCGATCGGTGAACTTGTCAGCCTGGCTGAGCATTCCCGGACAGCTTATATGTGCGCGGAGCGGCTCTATTTTCGCTGCCATCGTATGCTGGTTTCCGATTGGCTGGTCGCACATGGGCATGAAGTGTGGCACATCGACGGTGCTGGGCCGCTGAAACGGCACGAATTGATGCCTGAGGCTCGACTGATTGATGGGCAGGTTATTTATCGCGGTGACCGCCTGCTCTAGAATTCCCCTGTGATCGTCTGTGATAGGTTTGTCGCCATGATCGTTGGAACCGGAATTGATATCGCCGAGGTGCCCCGGATCGCCAAGTCCATCGAGCGCTTTGGCGATCGCTTCTTACAACGGGTTTTTACTGCCGGCGAGATTCGTTACTGCGACAGCAAAGCCAATCGAGTCGAGCGCTATGCCGCACGCTTTGCCGCAAAAGAAGCCGCGATGAAAGCCATCGGAACCGGCTGGAATTTCGGCGTGACCTGGCGTGACGTGGAGGTGTCCCGCTTGCCCGGCGGTCGCCCCACCATCAACTTTCACGGCAAAGCTGCCGAATTCGCGAGTAAGTTGGGCGCCAGGAATGTTGCCCTGTCCATCTCCCATACTGAGGAGATCGCCATCGCACAGGTCATTCTCGAGAGCTAGCGTCTGGAGCAGACAACTCCTTCTGTTAGACTTCGCAATTCAACCTCATCAAGGTGCAGGCGATCGCAAATCCCGCCGCAATTGTGACAGACATCGGCCAGCCGCAGACGCGAACCCGCGTGTTTGCGGCTGGAATCGCCGTCAGCAGCTTTGCGGCGCTGCTGTTGGAACTAGCTCTCACGCGCCTGTTTTCGGTCGTGCTGTTCTACCACTTCGCATTTCTCGCGATCTCGATCGCGCTGCTTGGACTCGGCTCGGGCGGCGTATTCGCATATGTTGGCAAGAAACGCCTGGCGCACATAGAAAGCCGCCGACTGCTGACAGCGCTGTCGCTCGCCAATACGTTAGCGATCCCGCTTACGCTCGAAGTTGTGCTTCATGTTCCTGTTTCCCTTGAGCTCTCGGGAGAAAATTTTCTGCGCCTCTCGGCGATGTATCTGGGATCAGCTGTGCCATTTTTCATCACGGGTTTGGCGTTCTCACTGATTTTTGCCCGCCAATCGGAGCACATTGCGCACCTCTATGGCGCTGATCTGGTCGGTGGAGCGCTAGCCTGTCTCGCCATTGTCCCCCTGCTGAATTTTTTGGGCGGGCCGAACACCTTGCTCTTCTCCGCTCTGATGTCCGCAATTGCCGCGTTAATCTGGGCCCCGACTACCGTCAGTCGCAAGATCGCGCTCGGCCTCATCCTCGCGCTTCTTGGCGTCATCGCCGGAAATCACTCCGGAAGGTTGGTGGATGTCGTCTACGCTAAGGGCCAATTGCGTGATCCGTCATGGGTGGAATTCGCCCGCTGGAATGCGATTTCCCGGATCGAGGTTGATCGCCAGGGCGGCGCCAAGGTCATCGTCATTGACGCCGATGCTTCGACCTACATCATGAGCGCAGATCTCAACCATTGGCAGGGCAGTGAGTGGGAACGGGATCTGATGTCAGCTCCTCCGGCACTCGTCAACGTGCTCCAGCCCCATGGCACTTACGCAATTATCGGCCCGGGCGGCGGAGTCGATGTCCTGCGTGCCGTAGGCAACGGCAGTCCAAGTGTGACTGGAATTGAAATCAATCGCATCATCGCTGACACCATCATGCGTGGGACCTATGCGGGTTTCAGCAACCATCTTTACGACCGCCCGGACGTTCATATTCACATCAGTGACGGTCGCTCGTTCATTCGTAACTCTTCGCAGAAATTCGATGTGGTGCAGATGACCTTGGTGGATACATGGGCATCCACCGCAGCCGGAGCATTCGCGCTCAGCGAGAACAGCCTCTATACGGTTGAGGCGTTTCGGGCCTATTTCGAGCACTTGAATCCTGATGGCATGATCGCGATCACCCGGTGGGAATTCCGCCAGCCGCGTGAAGCCTTGCGTGTGGTCTCCGTGGCGATGCAGGCTCTGCATCAACTTGGGATCGCTAATCCGGCCAAGAACTTCGCCATCGTATGCCAGGGCCAATTAAACGAAGACGGCATCCCGGTTGCGGTTCTGGCCAAGAAGCGACCATTTACTCGCGAGGAGGAGCAAGCGGTCCAATCTCATTTAAAAAGTAATCCGGGATTATCTTCGCTCTATCTTCCTTCGCAGCCTGAGTCGAATGCCTTTTCTTCGCTGATAGCGAGCAACGATCCGTATTCATTCGCGCAGCACTACCCGTACAACGTCGCGCCGGTTACCGACGATGCGCCCTTTTTCTTCTTTACCTTGAAGCTGAAGCAGATTCTGGCGGGCACTGATTTCACGCACGCCATCGATTGGAAAGTAAACCTCGGAGTTGCTGTTTTGGGTATGGTTCTTGCCATTTCGCTGCTTGCGCTCGCGGCGTTTCTGATCATCCCGCTTGCCTGGCGCGGTACCAGACGCAGTCAGCGCGCAACTCCTCTGCTGTACTTTGTCGCCGTCGGACTCGGTTACATTCTGGTCGAAATTGCATTCATCCAGCGCTTCGTATTATTTCTCGGTCATCCGACTTACGCCCTGACCGTAGTCGTATTCCTGCTGCTGCTGTCGAGCGGGGTCGGAAGCTTGGCCTCACGAAAATGGCTCGCGGAACCCCGTAGAGTGTGGTTCCCTCTGATTTTTATCGCCGGCGGAGTTCTTCTTTACGTGCTTGTTTTGCCTCGACTGCTGAATACATTAATCGGCTTACCGTTCGCCGCGAAGGTTTTAGTCAGCGGAGGTTTGCTGATTCCACTTGGCATCGCTATGGGGGTGCCGTTTCCCAGCGGTTTGCGGTCGCTCGCAGGAGTTCCTGCCGCATTCTCGGAAAGTGAAGCCGCCGAAAGTGCTATCGAATGGGCTTGGGCTTTAAACGCCGGTGCTAGCGTTCTTGGCTCCGTTTTGGCCATGGTGATCGCCATGCAATTCGGATTGACGATCACGTTAGCTTGCGGCGGGGCAGCCTATCTGCTGGCTCTTCTGTTTTCCAAAACGTTTCCGCCGCGCCTCGCCTGATATCGAAACCGGCTTCATGCTCTGCTATCATTCAGGCATCTCGGGTCACATCACAGATGCTTGTCATAAGGTCGCGGAGAGCCGGTGCCTAGCCAGAAACAGTTGAAGTGGTCTCAACTGAAGGTCGGGCTCACGGTGGTGGCGGGCAGCATCATCCTTGCCATCCTCATTCTCCTCATGACCAGCACCGGTGGGATGTTCACCCACAAAATCATCCTGACTACCTACTTCGACAATGCCAGCGGCATACAGCCCGGCGCGGTGGTTCGGCTCGAAGGGGTCGACATCGGCAGCGTCACCGGTGTACAAGTCGTTTCGAATCCCGCTCGCCGCCTCACCCCGGTTCAAGTCACCATGAAAGTGAGCACTCGCTTTCATCAAAGTTTGCGCAGGGATTCCGTCGCTACACTTGAGACTGCGGGGGTGCTGGGCGCGACTTACGTGGACATTAACAGCACAGCGGCGCACGGCCCGGAAATCCAGAACGGAGACGTCCTCGAATCCCATGACACCCCGCAAGTTGAAGATGTGGTACGGGCCAGCCAAAGCACATTGCAAAATCTGGATGCGCTGGAAAAACGGGTGGATCGCATCCTCGCCTTCGTGGAAAGCGGTCAGGGATCATTCGGCAAACTGGTCTACGACCCCAGCCTGTATAACCGGCTGAATTCCACCGTGGCTCAGTTCCAATCCTTAGTTGGGGATGTCGCTAATGGCAAGGGGAGCATCGGGAAAGCAATCGTTAGTGACGAGCTTTATCACAACGCCAATGACGTGATTACGAAGTTGAACACCATCATTGACCAGCTCAACGCCGGCCAAGGCACAGCGGGCAAGTTCTTGAAGGACCCGACGCTCTACAACAACGCCAACGATACCATCGCTAACGTGAAGAAGCTCACCGATGATGTCAACGCGGGCAAGGGAGCGCTGGGAACTATGACGCACGACCAGGAATTCGCCGACAAGCTCAAGAACACCGTCAACCAGTTATCCACTCTCACCGATCGCCTCAATTCCGGCCAGGGCACCATTGGCAAGCTGCTGCAAGATGAATCGGCTTACAACAACACAAACCAGTTGCTTGTAGAGACTCGCGATCTGATCAAAGCCATCCGCGAGAATCCCAAGAAGTATCTGACCATCCGGGTCAAAGTTTTCTGATTTCTGCGTCTTCCGCAACCGCTCGACCCGTGTCCTCTGGGCTTAGTTCCTATGTTTCGTCTGCGCGACAAAGTTAAGCAGAATTGTCTGCAACAGCTATAATGGCGGGCGCTGTGCCTCTTGTGTCCGGGAGCAAACTCGGTCCATATGAGATTCTGTGTCCACTCGGCGCGGGCGGAATGGGAGAGGTATACCGCGCACGCGATACCCGACTGGGCCGGGACGTCGCAATCAAAGTGTTGCCCTCCCAACTTTCGTGCGATCTTAACGTAAAGGCACGCTTCGAGAGGGAAGCGAGGGCCATTTCCTCGTTAAACCACCCCAACATCTGTACACTCCACGACATAGGTCAGCAGGACGGAGTCGACTTTCTGGTATTAGAGTACCTGGAAGGCGAAACGCTCCAGCAGCGACTGCTGCGGGGGCCGCTGCCTCTGAAGCTTGTAATTGATTATGGAATTCAGATTGCAGAGGCGCTCGATCGCGCACACCACGCTGGGATTGCTCATCGCGACTTGAAGCCCGGGAATATCATGCTGACCAAACCCGGCGCCAAACTGCTCGACTTTGGATTGGCTAAACCCGTCGCAGCCCTGGTTGCTGGAGTTGGCGCTGCAGGTTCGCTCACTCCTTCTACACCCACTTTAACTCTTGCTTCAATGATGAGTCAGCCGGATCCACTCACTCGGCAAGGCACGATTGTAGGCACATTTCAGTATCTCGCCCCCGAGGTACTGCAGGGCAAAGACGCGGACGCACGCAGTGACATATTCGCACTCGGCGCTGTGCTTCACGAAATGATTTGTGGAAAACCCGCTTTCACCGGCAAAAGCCAGTTGAGTGTGATCACAGCGATCTTAGAAAACGAGCCGGAGCCGATCCCGCAAGTATCAGTACCACTGGAGCATCTGGTACATACCTGTCTCGCGAAGGAGCCGGCTGAACGCTGGCAGAGTGCGCGTGAAGTCGCGCGTGAATTACGTTGGGTGGCACACGTTGGTGTGGAGTCTGCTCCCAGCAGCGGTCGTGCTACCTGGCGATTCCGACCGTTCGGCCTTGGATCGATTGCCGGAGTCGTTCTAACAGCCCTCGTCCTGTTAACAATGCATTATTTGGCGAGGCCGATACCAGGCCCACGATTGGTGGTATCGGTAATCCCTCCTGCGGGGGTATTCCCAGATACTTGGGGCCGAAATGGGCCCCCACAAATTTCTCCCGATGGTCAGAGTCTCATTTTGTGGGCTGCAGAAGTGAGGCCGCATCGAGGTCGATTGCCGGGAATCGAGATTGCTCGATCTGGCTGCAATCCCTTCATTCGAAGGAGGCTCGGGAAATTGCGGGAACCAGCAGCGGCTACGGTCCTTTCTGGTCGCCCGATGGAAAAAACATCGGATTCTTTGCCGACGGAAAGTTGAAGCGCACAACCGCCGAGGGCGGGCCGGTGCAAATCGTCTGTGCTGCCGAAGATGGTCGCGGGGGAAGTTGGGGTAGCAAGGGTACTATCATTTTTGCGGCGACAAGGGGCAGCCCGATTTACCGGGTTGCAGCCGAAGGGGGCACGCCGGTCGCAATAACTAGCTCCAAGCCGGCCTTGAATCTGTCTGATTTAGGTAGCCATCGGTGGCCTAATTTCTTGCCGGATGGCGAGCACTTCCTGTATGTAAACGCGCCGGCGGGGGCCTGCAGCGAAGGGGATGAGATTCATTTTGCATCGCTGGACAACAAACAAGACGTTGCACTGATGCAGGCGTGCACGAACGGAGTTTTTGCCGACGACCACCTCATCTATTGGCGTGACGGAAATCTTGTTGGACAGGTGTTCGACCCGCGCAGCGGCGTATTAACTGGCGCACCCGCCGCGATCGTCGAGCACGCGGCGTTAGATTCCTCGTTCGCTTTCAGCGCTTTTTCGGCCTCTCAAGATGGCAAGCTGCTATATGTGGCTGGGCAGGGACCGGTCGGGGCACAGCTGGTCTGGTATGATCGCACCGGCAAAACGTTGGGTACTCTGGGTGACGCGACAGCCTATTCGAGTATTGCCATTTCTCCGGATGGCTCACGTGCTGTCGCCGATACTCAACAGCGACGCGTTCTGCTTCTCGATTCGCGCGGAACCCGAACACTTGTGACCTCAGCTGGCCATTTTGGGACCTACCCCGTATGGTCAAGCGATGGGCGCTTTGTCTATTTCACCTCTTATGAAAATGCAGAATACAGTATCTCCGCGATAGCCGCAGACGGCGCCGCCTCTCCTGAGAAATTGGTTAGCCTGGGCAAAGGACAACTCGGCGCCGCGTTCCTTGCCGCATCACCAGATGGGAAATATCTCGCCTTTGAGCGTCTCGACCAGGCGGGAAAGATGGGCCTCAACTTCGTGGATTTGCGGAGTGACCGGACACCGCGCCCCTTCATTCCTTCTACTGCGAACGGTTCGGCGCCGGCATTCTCGCCTGACGGGAGGTGGCTGGCGTTTGAGTCAACTCAAAGCGGCAGGAACGAGGTTTACATTACGCCATTCCCCGAGGGCGGGGCGCAGTACCAGGTCTCGACCAATGGCGGTGAGAGGCCAGCTTGGAGTCACACCGGCAAAGAGATGTTCTATCGTGAGAACTTGAGGTTGATGTCGGTCCATCTGAATACTGCTGGCTCTAAAGTCGAACTCGGTACTCCGGTCCCGTTGTTCGAAGTGGCAGCCCGCAACCTCAGCGGTCGGTGGTACGCTGTATCGGCAGACGGCCGTTTTCTGATGAACACAACTCCCGCGTCTGCCCAGACGCAGCGCTTCGAGCTCTTGGTGAATTGGTCGGCGGAACTGAAGAACTGAGGTTAGGCGCGGCTACCGCCTGTTCATGCGCATGATAGCTGGAGCGCACCAGCGGTCCGGATTCTACGTGGCGAAACCCGCACTGCAAGGCCGCTTCCTTGAGAAATTGAAATTCATTTGGTGTGTAGAAGCGCGCAATCGGGAGATGGTCGCGGGACGGCCGCAGGTACTGACCAACGGTGAGGATGTCTACTCCGCGGGAACCGAGATCTCGAAATACCTCAATCAGCTCTGAAACGGTTTCGCCCAGTCCCACCATGACACCCGATTTCGTCACCATGCCCGGCG
>JAFAGX010000237.1 GCA_019237515.1 Acidobacteriaceae bacterium | reverse complement strand
CAACGGAAGCCGAATCCCAGCGCTGCCGAACTCTCTGGCTCGAAAAAGAAAGATGCATCGTTGAGGCGCAATTTCTCCAGCGCCTCGCGCAGTTGCGTGTGTTCGTGGGCATCCACTGTGTACAGTCCGGCAAAAACCATCGGCTTTATATCTTCAAAACCGGGAAGCGGCTCCACGGCAGGTTCGGCATCGCCGGTGATTGTGTCGCCAATTTTCGTGTCGGCAACATTCTTTATATTGGCGATGAGAAATCCCACTTCGCCCGCTCGCAGTTCTTCGGTTTCGACCGGCTTGGGCGTGTGGACGCCTAGTGTCTCAACATCGAATATGCGCCCATTCGACCACAGCCGAATTTTCTGTCCCTTGCGCAGCGTTCCTTCGAAGACACGCGTAAGCACGATTACCCCGCGATAGGGATCGAACCACGAATCGAAAATCAGCGCCTGCAGTCGCCGCTCCGGATTGCCTTTTGGTGGCGGGATTCGCTGCACAACAGCTTCGAGCACATCGGGCACGCCCTGCCCCGTCTTCGCGCTGATCAGGATTGCATCCGACGCATCCAGGCCAACCGTACCTTCGATCATTTCTTTCGTTCGCGCAACGTCAGCGCTCGGCAGATCAATCTTGTTGATCACCGGAATGATTTCGAGCCCGTGATTGATCGCTAAGTAAGAATTGGCCAGCGTCTGCGCCTCAACTCCCTGCGATGCGTCGACCACCAGCAGCGCGCCTTCGCAGGATGCCAGCGAACGCGACACTTCGTAAGAAAAATCGACGTGGCCGGGAGTGTCGATCAAATTGAGTTGATACGTCTGCCCATCTTTCGCCGTGTACATCATGCGGACGGCATGGGCCTTGATGGTGATTCCCCGCTCGCGTTCCAGATCCATGGAATCGAGCACCTGGGCCTGCATTTCGCGCGCAGTCAGCGCTCCGGTCAATTCCAGCAGGCGATCCGCCAGCGTGGACTTGCCGTGGTCAATGTGCGCGATAATGGCAAAATTGCGGAGAAAAGCGGCTTCCATGGTGAGAAACAGCGCAAAATATCATTTTAACAGGCGCTTCTTCGCCACGACTAAAGCCGAGAACATTCAGTAGTGACTCAATGTGAATCTCATTGTACCGACGTCATTCCGAAGCCCCGCGCTTTCACCAGCGGGGCGAGGAATCTCGCGGGGACGAATAGCTGCCGCTGCGCGCGAGATCCTCGCTTCGCCGGAAAAACAGCTCCGCTCGGGATGACGCACCCTGAAAGATTCAAATTGAGCCATTACCGAAAATTCAGTGGCTATTTGCTGCAGCCGTTTAATCCACAGTTTCTGCGCCTCAGCGAAGTAGTAAGATCAATCTCCAGTTAAAACGGCTGACAAGGAGGTTGCGTGCGTTCCACGATATTTAGATTTCAGCGAACCTCTGTAATTCTCGCCGCGTTGGCGTGGTTAAGCACGCATTTTGCTGCGGCGCAGGGCAGTGCTGCACAAACATCGAAAGAAGCCGGACTGGCCGCCTGGCAGCAGGTATATTCCGTGCTCACCCACCCGCGATGCATCAATTGCCACACCGCGACCAACTATCCGGAACAAGGAGACGATCGTCACCGGCACTTTTTCAATGTGGTCCGCGGGCCGGGCGGAAAAGGCGTGCCCGGACTGAATTGTGCAACCTGTCATCAGGGCGCGAATGCCGACAGCACCGGAGTTCCGGGAGCGCACAACTGGCACCTGGCTCCGCTTTCGATGAAGTGGCAGGACACGAGTGACCAGATCCTCCCCAGCGCGGATATCTGCCGATCCGTCTCTGAGCATTCGAAAGAGGCGGGCGGCGTTTTGCGCCACCACCAGCAAGAACCTTTGGTGCTTTGGGCTTTCCAACCGGGCCCGCGTCGCGATGGTACCGAACGCTCCCTGCCGCCACTTACACACGAACAATTCGTCGCAGCCACACGGACATGGGTGGAAGCTGGTATGCCGTGTCCCTCGAATCCCTGAACCCGGAGGCTTGCATGCCAACGTATAGGCTCTCAGTTAACGGGCAGTCAAAAGAAGTGACTGTAGATTCCAGTACTCCGCTGCTTTGGGTGCTGCGCGAGGAACTGCAAATGACCGGAACCAAATATGGCTGCGGCATTTCAGCCTGCGGCGCGTGCACTGTGCACTTAGCGGGAATAGCCACGCGGTCGTGTGTGGTTCCGATTTCGCTGGTCGGCGATCGCCCGATCGTGACCATCGAAGGAATCGGCGGAGATCGTGTCGGTCGCGCTGTTCAGGATGCCTGGGTCTTAGAAGATGTTGTGCAGTGCGGCTATTGTCAGAGCGGACAAATCATGGCCGCGGTCGCTCTGCTGAAGAGCATACCCAAACCGACCGACGCCAATGTCGAAGCATCGATGGGTGGAAATCTCTGCCGCTGCGGCACCTACGTGCGCATTCGCAAGGCGATCATGACTGCTTCACAGAAATTGTCGTAAGGGAGAGCAAATATGTCAGCTGCCAGCGTCGTCAGCAAAGAATCGGGGCTCAATCGTCGCAGCTTTTTGCGCGTGTCGGCCACGGCCGCAGGCGGGTTGATCGTTTCCCTATATCTCGATCCGCCTCTTTTCTCCCAGCCAAAGCCGTCTGCCAAGATTTATCCGCCGGATGCATTCGTTCACATCAAGCCCGATGGCGACATCATCATTCAAGTCAACCGCCTCGAGTTCGGTCAGGGAGTCCAGACTGCCTTGCCCATGGTTCTGGCCGATGAGATGGATGCCGACTGGTCGCGAGTTATAGCCGAACTCGCCCCCGCAGCTGACGTTTACAGAGACCCTGTCTTTGGCATTCAGATGGTCGGCGGTTCTGGTTCAATCGCGCACTCTTTTCAGCAATACCGTGAGCTGGGCGCGAAAACTCGCGC
>JAFAGX010000555.1 GCA_019237515.1 Acidobacteriaceae bacterium | reverse complement strand
CGAAGAGCACGAGGTCGATGCCACCCACGCCGGCCAGCATGTTCTTCACGAAGCGCTCGTGGCCGGGAACGTCGACGAAGCCGAGCTGGAGCGAGGGCGTGAGTTGCAGGTGCGCGAAACCGAGATCGATGGTGATGCCGCGACGCTTTTCTTCTTCCAGGCGGTCGGCATCGATCCCGGTTAGGGCTTTGACCAGCGCGGTTTTGCCATGATCGATGTGGCCGGCAGTCCCGATGATGATCGACTTCATTTGAGTGAATCTTACCGGAAAAAGCGCGCTGTATTCAGCACTCAGCCTGTATGTTTCATGCGACAATAGAGTTTCCCGATGGCCACTACGATCACGCCGGCAATTTCCCCAGAAATCATTCGCCAGCACGGATTGACAGGCGAAGAGTTCGACAAGATCAAACAGCTTCTCGGCGGGCGCGAGCCCACCCTCACGGAGCTGGGCATCTTCAGCGTGATGTGGAGCGAGCATTGCTCTTACAAATCTTCCCGCGTGCACTTGAAGCGCCTGCCGACGCGCAGCAGGCGCGTGGTGCAGGGACCCGGCGAAAACGCCGGCATTATCGACATCGGCGACGGATGGGCGTGCGCTTTCAAGATCGAGTCGCACAATCATCCTTCGTTCATTGAACCATTCCAGGGCGCCACCACCGGCGTGGGCGGAATTCTGCGCGACATTTTCACCATGGGCGCGCGGCCTGTGGCAGTGATGGACTCGCTGCGCTTCGGGCCGATTACTAAATCGGCCGCTGAGCTTCGACCGGCCGGACAGCCGTGGGCGGCTGTCCCTGCAAAATCAGAAACAAACCGGGGCGATATTCATCGCAATCACTCCATTCTTGAAGGCGTGGTCAGCGGTGTAGCGTCCTACGGAAACTGCTTCGGAGTTCCCAACCTTGGTGGTGAGACCAAGTTCGAGCCTTGTTACTCGGGCAATCCGCTGGTGAATGCGTTTGCACTCGGCCTGGTGCGGAAAGATGAAATCTTCTACGCGCGCGCGTCCGGCGAAGGAAATCCGGTCATTTACGTCGGAGCAAAAACCGGGCGCGATGGCATTCACGGCGCAACCATGGCCAGCGAAGAATTCAGCGAGGCATCGGAAGCCAAGCGCCCCAATGTGCAGGTGGGCGATCCATTTCTGGAGAAGCTGCTGCTGGAAGCCTGCCTTGAGGCCATGCAGACGGGCGCGATTGTCGGAATTCAGGACATGGGGGCGGCGGGTCTGACCTGTTCCACATGCGAAATGGGAGGGCGCGGGAACGTCGGCATTGAAATCGAACTCGATCGCGTGCCGCAACGCGAGACCGGAATGAGCTCCTACGAAATCATGCTGAGTGAATCGCAGGAACGCATGTTGCTGGTGGCGCAGAAGGGCCGCGAGCAGGAAGTTTTTGGCGTTTTCGAAAAGTGGGGGCTGGACGCAGTTGAAGTGGGCAGAGTCACCAACGACAACAAACTGCGCGTGCGGCAACACGGCGAAGTCGTGGCGGAAATTCCCAATCAGGCGTTGACCGATGACGCTCCGGTGTATAAACGGCCGATGGAGCGCTGGGAGCCTCCGGTTCCCCGCGAAAAACCGGAGAACCTTCAGCTCGACAAGTCTGATGATTTCACGCACGAACTGAAACAGCTTCTTTCCACCCCGAACATCTGCGGCAAGCGCTGGGTCTGGCAGCAATACGATCACATGGTGCAGACCAACACGGTCGAGGCACCGGGAGCGGGAGATGCGGGAGTTATCCGCATTAAAAGCTCGACGGAGCCGCAGCGCGGCCTGGCGATGGCGCTGGATGGAAACGGGCGCTGGTGTTATCTCGATCCGCGGCTCGGGGCGATGCACGCGGTCGCCGAGGCGGCGCGCAAAGTGGCTTGCTCCGGCGCAACCCCCGCTGGCGCGACCAACTGCTTAAACTTTGGCAATCCGGAGAAACCGCCGATCATGTGGCAGTTCTCGCAGACCATCGACGGCATAACCAAAGCCTGCGAGGAGCTCGAAATCCCGATCACCGGAGGCAACGTCAGCTTTTATAACGAGACTTTGGGCGAAGGAATTTATCCGACGCCGGTGCTCGGGGTGGTTGGGATTCTCGACGACGTTCGCAAGACTGCGAAAATGCACTTTGCGTCGGCCGGACGCACGATCGTGCTATTGCATGCCGGCGAGCCAGCCGATATTAACGATGTCGAAAGCGAGTTCGGCTCTTCGGAGTACGCGAAAGAAATTCTGGGAACGGTCTGGGGATATCCGCCGGAGATCGATCTGGAAAAGGAAGCGGCGTTACAAAAAACCGTGATTGCACAGGTCCAGCAGGGTTTGGCTGAGTCGGTTCATGATTCTTCTGACGGCGGGCTGGCCGTGGCCTTGTCTGAGTCGGCATTCTGCAACGGAGTGGGGGCGCGCGTGAATCTGGTGTCCGGCGGGCTTCCTACGGCCTATGTGCTTTTCGGCGAAGATGCCAGCCGGATCGTCTTATCCTGCGACCCGGGGCAGTTGGATCGAATCAAACAACTGGCCGGGGAAAATGCGGTCGCCGTAGACCTGCTCGGGGAAACAATTCCAGAAAGATTAGAGATTTCGCTGGATGGCCAAGGGGCCGTCTCAGCGCCGGTGTCTGAACTGAAGCAAGCGTACGAATCGGCTTTGGAAACGGCGCTGCGCGCCGATCCGGAATTGATGGCGGAGGACTGATTTCCATAAGAGCTTCGGAGCTAAAAGCCAAGTGCCAACTGCCAAATGCTGACTAAAGACAAATTTCATGACGAATGCGGCGTGGTGGCAATCTTCGCCAATCCAGAGGCGGAAAAGCTCGCCTATTTGGGTCTGCACGCCCTGCAGCATCGAGGGCAGGAATCCGCAGGGATCGCCACATCTGACGGCTTGACTTGCCGAGTGCATAAGGCCATGGGACTGGTGGCCGACATCTTCACCGAAGATGTGCTGTCCCAAATTCCCGGCACGCTGGCCATCGGCCACACCCGTTATTCGACTGCCGGCGATTCAGCGCTGCTCAACGCGCAGCCCATCCTGGTGCAATCGAACAAGGGGACGATTGCCGTCGCCCACAACGGAAATCTGGTGAATGCGCAGCAGGTGCGCGCCCGGCTGGAAAGCCAGGGCTCGATTTTCCAGACCAACAGCGACACGGAAGTCATCGTGCACCTGATCGCGCTGTCGCGCGAGCAGACTTTGCCGGAAGCGATCGGCGATGCTTTACGGCAGGTGGAAGGCGCGTTTTCCCTGGTGATGATGAGCCTGGACCGCATCATTGCGGCGCGTGATCCCCGCGGTTTTCGCCCGCTTGCCATGGGACGCATTCCCGCAGGCCCGGGACAAACTCGCGACACAATTGTATTTGCTTCCGAAACCTGCGCCTTCGACCTGATCGGCGCCACCTTTGACCGCGACGTGAAGCCCGGTGAAATAATTGTGGTCGGCCCGGAGGGCGTGAGCTCTCATTTTTATTCTTCCGCCCAGCCGCAATCGAGCTGCATTTTCGAACACGTTTATTTTTCGCGTCCAGACAGCATGGTTTTTGAGCGTTCCGTGCAATCGAGCCGGGAAGAACTCGGCCGCCAGTTGGCGCGCGAGGCGCCGGTTGAGGCGGACGTGGTGGTTCCGGTTCCTGACTCCGGCGTTACTGCGGCGGTTGGCTATGCTTCTGAGAGCGGCATCCCTTTTCGTTTTGGACTGATCCGCAATCACTATGTGGGGCGCACCTTCATCGAGCCCAGCCAGAGCGTGCGCGACTTCGGCGTCAAACTGAAGTTGAATCCTGTGCGCTCGTTGCTGGAGGGCAAGCGCGTGGTGCTGATTGACGATTCGATCGTGCGCGGCACCACCAGCCGGAAGATCGTGCGCATGATCCGCAGTGCCGGAGCGAAAGAAGTGCACATGCGGATTTCCTGCCCGCCGACCATCTCGCCCTGCTACTACGGGGTGGACACGCCCTCAAAGAACCAGTTGATCGCGGCAAATAAATCAGTCGAGGAGATTCGCGACTATATCGGCGCCGATTCGCTGGCCTATCTTTCGCTCGGGGGCCTCAAGCGCGCCTGCGGCGAAGGCCAGAAGACCTCGTATTGTTCCGCCTGCTACACGGGAAAGTATCCGACTGACATCATTGATGTGGAAGAAATTTTGCCGGTCAGCACCAGACGGTAGATCGAGTCCGCCGCGGATTTTCGCCGATCAAATATCGGTTGAGGATTGGCAGAGGTAAACCCACGGCTACTTTCGCGCCAAGGCGACACGCGGAATCGATTGCAGATCGGGTTTTAACTGAACGTCGTTCCAATCTTTTAGAAGCCGCCGCACTTCACCGGCAATCGCCCCGCTAACTTCCATCACCAGCCATCCGCCGGGCTTGAGCGCAGCATTGGCCTGGGGAATCAATCGCTCGATCGCTTCTGTGCCCTTAGGCCCCGCGAAGACGGCATTGCCCGGCTCGAACTTTCTGACTTCGAGCTGCACCTGATCCACTTCGGATTCACCAACGTATGGCGGATTCGACACCACAAAGTCGAAATACTCGCGTTCGAATCCGGCCAGCAAATCGCCCCGATGAAAGTGGATTCGGGATTCAAGCTGATGCCGCGCGGCGTTGGCGCGGGCAACTTCCAGAGCGGACGCCGAAACGTCGATGGCGTGAATCACAGCAGTTGGCAATTCCTTTGCCAGCGCCAGCGCAATGCAGCCTGAGCCGGTGCCGACATCAGCAATGCGCAAAATCGTGGGGGGCTGGCACTCTTGCCCGCCAGTTCTCCCCAGTGCCAACACTGCCTCGATTACATGCTCGGTCTCTGGCCGCGGAATCAGCACAGCCGGGCTCACAATCAAATCCATCCCCCAGAATTCCTGATGGCCGGTGATATATTGCGCGGGCACGCCACGGGCGCGTTCGGCAAGTGCCGCGTCGTACCGTCTCTGCTCGTCTTCCGTCAGTTCACGTTCCGGATGAGCATGGAGGTATGCGCGGTCGCAGCCCAGAACAAACATGAGCAGGAGTTCGGCGTTCATGCGCGGCGAGGGAACGGTTGTCGAACTCAAACCTTCAATAGCGTTGGCGAGGACAGATCGGAGTTGCACAAGTTAGCTCATCACGGAAGTGGAGCCCATAGACTCACACAACTCCCGCCGCTTCCTGCTTCAGCTTTTCCGCCTGATAGTGGGTGGTGAGCGCTTCGATCAGAGGCTGGAGCTTACCATCCATAACGGCCTCGAGCTGGTGAAGTGTGAAGCCGATGCGGTGGTCGGTAACCC
>JAFAGX010000490.1 GCA_019237515.1 Acidobacteriaceae bacterium | reverse complement strand
GAGGCCGCCTTCCAGCCGAATGACGTGGTCGGCGTGCGAGGCGAGTAAATCGTTCCCTTCAAAAACCACAGCGATGGTAGTCGATTCGGCGGCGCGGGCCACGTCAAGGCAGTCTGCGATGCGAGCATTCGTGTCAGCATTGCCGGAAATAGCGAACGTGCAGTTGGTCGGTCCCAGGATCGAGATCACGTCGTGGTGGAAGTCTCCGGGACGATACGCCTTGCCCACGCAGATGCTCTCTTCTTCAATTTTCAGCGTGCCCTCGCGAGCCGAAAAATAGTTGGGCCCGGTTCCGACGATGAAACAAGAAGAAACGTCTTTCAGCCGGCTCGCGAGAGAGCGAATCTTTTCCTCCTGCGTGTGCAGGAAGCCTTCACCGATGGAAGAACAACGTTCCATCTGCGATTGCAACGCAGAAATTCGGGACGGGTTGCGTCCGAGGCATTTTCCAAGTTCCAGACCAAGCAATGTTTGCATCACGACCCGGGTGCTGACCACGCTGATGCAGGGACCGCAACCTTGCGCCGTCTCATAGCAAAGAGAGCGTTCGGCAATCCTTTCTAGCGGACTGCCCGGGGTGTTGACGATGGCAAGAGCGAAGCAGCCAAGCTCGCGCGACTTTTGAAGAGCGTCGCGCGTTTCGATGCTCCCCCCCGTTCCGGAATGGGCGATGACGGCAGTGTGTGCGGGATCAATCTCGGGCAGGTAATGCAGGAGTTCGAACGATTCTATGGCGCGACAGCGAATGCCTGTTAAACGCTCCAGCACAAACTCGCCGTGCATCGCCGTGAAAAAGGCGGAGCCGCAGCCGGTGAAAATAATCTCTTTCGTTCCGCGCGCAATCATTGCCTCGGCAATTGCGGCGATTTGTGGGCGCAAGGAATTGAGAATCTCACGCCACTGCCCCGGCTGCTTGCGAAGTTCCTCGATAAGAAGGTAAGGATGAGCGCGCCGCACTTCCTTGGCTTCACGAATGATGTACCACAGCGGAGTTTTTTCAACCTCAACCCGTAACCATTCGGGGACAGCTCCTGCGGCGGGCGGTTCGCTGATTCCGTGCTTTTGCATAAGAGATATCGCCCATCGGGGCATTTGCAATGCCGTCTGTTGTTTCGTCACACCGCCTCCTCATTTCTTATGACTGAATATTATGCTCGCACAGGTTCACTTATGAAACCGCATCCATTGCCAGAGCCACGCCGCCTAAAACGCCGGCGGCATCGCCCAGCGCCATCGGCCGGATGTCGGTCGCGCCAGGCGGCAGAAATGCCACACGCAAGCTGGCCTCACCACTAATGCTGTCGAGCAAATCCGGGCGGTGAGCAATCAATCCGCCTCCAACCAGAATCAGCTCGGGATCAAGGGCATAGATTAGGTTAGCGATCAGCACACCGAGTTCACAAGTCATGCGGTCAGCGAAGCGGCGAGCGAGAGGGTCACCGGCTTGCGCGGCGTCGAAAAGCTCGCGGAGACCCGGTTCCTCGCCACGCTCGAGAGATGCGGTCAGGGAGGAAACTTCTCCGGCTTTCATCGCCTCACGCAATTGCCGCACAACTCCGCTTTGGGAAGCGTGTTCTTCGAAAATCCCGGTATTGCCTGAGACGTGGCGAGGACCACAAGGATCGATGGACATGTATCCGAAGTGGCCGGTAGCCCAGTTGCGGCCGCGCACCATGCGACCGGCGATCACAATGGCACCGCCGATACCAGTCCCGACGGTGATACCGACAACGTTCTGATGACCACGTCCCGAGCCGAATCGCATCTCTCCGGCGAGAATCGCATTGACGTCGTTGTCGCAAACCACTGGGCAGCCAAGACCGTCGGCGAGGGTTGCCGAAAGCGGTATGCCTTCTAGGAATTCCAGTTTCGTTTTAAGCCAGACCACCGTACCCGAGTCGAAGTCAATGCGACCGGGACAGCCAACGCCGGCTGCTTGAATCGTGACACCGGCTCCGACTGCCTGATTTTTAATTTCGGTCACAACCCGGCGGAGAAAACTTTCGGCGTCATTGTATTCGTGCGTCTCGAGGATGCGGCTCGAAATCAGCTTGCCACACTGATCCGCAAGGCCGATCTTGATTCGGGTTCCACCTACATCCACGCCGGCAAGGACCATTGCAATTGGCAGATTAGCGCTTAAATGCTACGACAGGTGTCCCAGGTTCGCGAGCGTTCCTTGCGAGCTAACCTGGGTACCTCCGCGTCCATAAGCGATTAACAGTGCTGGCGGAGAGAGTGGGATTCGAACCCACGTTACCCTTTCGAGTAAACACGCTTTCCAAGCGTGCGCCTTCAGCCACTCGGCCATCTCTCCAGGCAGTAGCTTGATGCTAGTAGCTAGGCGTTGTCTCGATTCTATGTGTCAGCGAGAGAAAACGGCAAGAGCAGTAGCTAGTACCGAGTAGCTGGTAGCTAGAAAATCCTCGCTACTAGCTACTAGCTCCTAACGACTACGCTACTCCTTCTTCTCCTCCAGCTGCTGCGCGAGGTAATTTTCGATTCCCATTTCGCTGATGGCGTGGAGCTGGGCTTCCAGATAGTCGATGTGCTCTTCCTCATCAACCAAAAGTTCTTCGAGCAGCTCGCGCGAGCCGTTGTCGCTGGCCTTGACGCAGGTCTCAATTCCGTCATTGAGGCGCTTCACGGCGTCATATTCCACATTCAGATCATTCTGTATCTGGGCCTTC
>JAFAGX010000321.1 GCA_019237515.1 Acidobacteriaceae bacterium | reverse complement strand
AGCGGCGAGTCGCAGACGCGCGCGGATGTGTCGGCGTTCGACCTCACGACTCCCGGCACCGCGGTTGGGACAGTGGCTTATATGTCCCCGGAACAGTTGCGCGGAAAGGAACTGGACGGCAGAACCGACCTGTTTTCGTTTGGCATTGTGCTCTATGAAATGGCGACTGGAGTTTTGCCATTTCGCGGAGAAACGACGGCAATTATCACCGAAGCGATTCTTAACCGCGCTCCCACGGCACCGAATCGGCTGAATCCCGAACTTCCGCCGAAGCTGGAAGAGATCATCAGCAAAGCTCTGGAAAAAGATCGCGATCTGCGTTGCCAGACAGCGGCTGAAATGCGTGCGGATTTGAAGCGGCTCCAGCGGGCGCTGGATTCATCTCGAACTTCCGTGGTGACGGAGGAAGCTCAGCCCGCCAAAGCAGCAACGGCCTCAACAAAAGTTGTGCCCGAAACCCCAGCGAAGAGATTGCCGGTCGCGCTGATCGCGGCGTTGTGCTCGCTGGTCGCGCTGGGCATCGGAATTTTCTCGGGAAAAATAATTTTTGCGAAAGCAGTTGCGCCTCCGCCGGTTTATCGGCAACTGACTTTTCGGCGTGGAAGCATCCGATCGGCGCGATTTGCTCCCGATGGGCAAACCATTCTGTATAGCGCTGCATGGCAAGGAAATCCTACCGACGTGTTCACGGCGCGGCCTGAAGCGCCCGAGGCGCGCGCCATGGGATTGAGCCACACCCAGCTTACGTCGGTTTCTTCTGCTTCGGAGGTCGCGGTGCTTCTCGACAGCAAAGCCACTGGAACGTGGGTGAACATGGGAACGCTGGCGCGTGCGCCACTCATCGGCGGCGCTCCCCGGGAAGTGCTGGAGCAGGTGCAGTGGGCCGACTGGGCTCCCGACGGCAGCAATCTGGCTGTGGTGCGCGATTATGGCGGCCGCAATCGGCTCGAGTATCCCATCGGGAAAGTGTTGTACGAGACCGGAGGCTGGATCAGCCATCCGCGAGTTTCTCCCGGTGGCGATCGCATAGCGTTCCTCGATCACCCGGTGCAGGGCGACGACAGCGGATCGCTCGCCGTGGTTGATCTGAACGGAAAGAAGACCACGCTCGCGGGCGAGTGGTACACGATTCAAGGATTGGCCTGGTCGCCGAACGGCAAGGAAGTCTGGTTCACCGCCAGCAAGTCCGGTGTGGATCGCACGCTGTATGCTGTGACGCTCGACGGCACGCAACGACTGGTGTTGCGCCTGCCCGGCGCGCTCATGCTGTTTGATATCTGGAAAGATGGCCGCATCCTGATGATGCGCGCCAGTTGGCGGCGTGAGCTGGTGGGAATGATTGATGGCGAGAGCCGTCAGAAAGACCTCTCCTGGCTCGATTACTCGTATCCCGCCGATCTTTCGCCTGATGGCAAGACATTGCTCTTCGACGAAGAAGGCGGCGGAGGATCGCTGGCGTACTCCAAATCCGGCGGCCTGAGTTACGCGGTTTATCTGCGTAAGACCGATGGTTCGCCGGCAGTGCTCCTGGGAGAAGGTGGCGCGGTCGCATTATCACCCGATGGCAAGTCGGTAATTTCCGCGACGCAGGATTCGCCGTCACAACTGAAACTGCTGACCACGGGGGCAGGCGAGCCCAAAGATTTGACCAAAGACAACATTAACCATAACTGGGCGCATTGGTTTCCCGACGGCAAGCACATTCTGTGGTCGGCGAATGAACCGGGGAAGGGTGTTCGCTTGTACGTCGATGACCTCGGTTCGGGCAAAGCGCAGGCGATTACGCCGGAGGGAATCAACGGAACCGTCTTTATTATTTCTCCCAACTCGGAGTGGGTGGCGGCCATAGGCCCGGATGGTAAGGGATATCTTTATCCCGTAGCCGGTGGCGAACCTCAGCCGGTTCGCGGCATGAATCCCGGTGAACAGCCGATCACGTTCACCAGCGACAGCCGTTCGCTCTACGTTTATCAGCCAGGCGAATTGCCTGCTCGCGTCTATCATCTCGATTTGCAAACCGGCCAGCGAACATTCTGGAAAGAACTCATGCCCTCCGATCCTGCGGGCGTCGAAACCATCGGTCCCATTCTTATGACCGCCGACGCCAAGACTTGCGTCTTTGGTTACCACCGCATGTTGGCGGACTTGTATCTGGTGGAAGGCCTGAAGTAGGCGCGGGGCCGGACCAGTTCCTTCAGGTTTTTGTTACTCGCTACTAACCTTTACGACGGTCATCCCGAAGCCTCGCGCTTTCACCAGCGAGGCGAGGGATCTCGCGTGCTCCCGCACTGCCACTCAAGTTCATAAAGATTGTCATCCCGAGCGGAGCGTGATCTTGCGCCTGCGCGAGATCACGCGGAGTCGAGGGACCTGCTTTTCTCTCCCCTACCAAACCGACACTTCCCGGTTCCCTCCGCGCATCCACGCCGAACCAAAATCTCCGGACTACACTCACCATCCCGTGGACACGCCATCAGGCACCACGCCTCGCGGTAAATTTCAAATCGCGACCTGCTTTCTGGTCGAGGACAAAGCCACAGCGCGGCAAGTCCGGCCATGCCCTCCACGGGAACCACATACCAAAGTTTCTCGGGAACAATGTACGCCACCAGGAAATCGATCTCGTCTTTTGTATAAGTGATATGCCGATTTCCGCTACACCTCACTTCGAAACGTTTTCCCCGACGCTGCCAGGCCGCCTTTACCTGCACCCGCCAGCAACGCAATCCCGTGCAGACGATGAAATCAAACGGCGAGCTGTCACCCCAGGGTTTTGCAACATCGAATCCTAGTTCGGTCGCTTTACTGAGAAAGGCTGCCTCGGCAACTTCCCCCTTGCGCTTGGGCGTCTTGCGTTTGCCCTTTTCTGATCTCCCTAAACATGCTTTTCGCTTTTCTTTTTTCACAGCTAAAAAAAGGCGCAGATTTCTCTACGCTTGACTCTCTCCTTATGTTGTCATCCTGACGATGAGGAATCGCCTGCTCGCAGGCGACTCCTGAGAAAGGATCTATGCACCTTTCTCTCGTGCCCCTCGGCCCTCCCCAATTGTCATTCCGAGGAGCGCAGCAACGAGGAATCTGCCGTTCCAAACACAAAAGGCGCAGCCGGAAAGCCGTGCCTCGACTGTCTCATCAGCACCTTAGGTTGTCATCCCGAGGAGACTTCTTCTGGCGACGAGGGATCTGGGCGAGCCGCGCGAACCGTCGCGATTTATGAGCGGCGCAATAATCGCGCGTTGGGGCGCATCCCTACTCAAACACAAAAGGCGCAGCCCGAAGCCGCGCCTTCATTCCCGCTCTATTTTCAGAATAGCAAATTCGACCGGGGCCTTA
>JAFAGX010000284.1 GCA_019237515.1 Acidobacteriaceae bacterium | reverse complement strand
TCCATTTCGACGCGCGCCTGCGCCATCGGTGGCCCTTGTACCCAACAGGGTGCGTAATTTGGGCATGAGGAAGAAATGTTCATTCCTGCTGGGCTCAAGTCAATCAACTCAGTTGTGTTGGTGGCCGGATTGTCGCCCCCCATGATGATCACCTTCGGGCTGTAATTGTTCTGGGGAGTCAGGGGCAAAAGCACCGACGTTCCGTAGGTTCGCTCGCCGTTGGGATCAGTCAATCCCGGATAGATTGTCCAAGCCACCAGCTTCCAAGTCTGAGTGCTTGGATCAAAATCGAGCGCCGCCGATGATGGGGCCGAGTAGAAGACATGCCCCGTTGGCAGCAGATGCATGCGTGGATAGAGTGGAAATTGGAATGTGGGAAAATCCGGAATGTTCGGGTTGCCTGCAATTTCGGCGCTCCATTGTTGTCCGTTCCAGATTTCGCTGGTGTTGTTGTTATTGCCATCGCTGTCGTTCAACCCAGCCGTAGTCATCATTCGGCCGTCGTTTAATTCCGTCACCGTGGGATACCAGCGTCCGTGGGCCGTTGCGGGTATATCACCGAAAGATTCGCTGGATGGATCGAAAATCGACGCATTGGGCAAGCCCAAAAACGGAGTATCCCCGGCTGCGCCAACTAACGCCAATGTGCCGTAGGTTTTTGTGCCGCCCTGGAGCAGCGCTCGCCCATCTTGCATGATGGACATGCCATTGCAAAACATGTCCCAGCTGGTGGGAATGATGTGAGTGTTGTTGTTTGACAAATCAAACAGCGCGGCGCCTTGAGAATACTGCGGACCTTGGGGACAGCCGGCCTGCTGCGGCGGACAATTTCCGGAGCCTGAGACTACAAGAATTTTCCCGGTATGCAGCAGAGCCGCGTGGATCGGGTTAATGGGCATTTTTGTGGTGCTCGTCGTCCACTGGCCGTATTTGGCAGCCTGAGGGTTATAGTTCGGATTGGGTGGCGTTGGTGTCGAAGATTGATTGTTGCTGGGGTTACTGCTGAGACTTCCACCTCCGCAGCCCACCAGCATGCAACTGAAGAAAAGACCAACCCACAATACAAGGTATTTCCGCATAACTTCCTTTCTAACCACCACAGGTTGGGGAAGGCGGGGGAGAATGTCTAAACGAACAATGACTTGTAGCGAGCTTTATGGCTTCGCCGCGATCTCCGCTACTTCGGCCTGGCCGGCTGAAGCGCTATAGCTCACGTAGGGGAAAAAAGGTGCTACCTCGAACGGCATCTTTTCCTGGGGTGACAGCAGCGCGACCGATTCGAGCTTCATCAGGTACAACTGGTCATTCCAGGGACTTAGCTTGATCCGGCCGCCCATGGGAAGCGCCGCAATCTGATCGATCCGCTGTTTCTCCAATGCTGGCGCCGTGCTCAACAGTGCGGCCATTCGCATCTCGCTATGATTGCGCATTCTATTTCCAAGATGCGGCCGGATCAGATTGGAAAGCGATGCATGGTCTTGCAGTGCCTTTAAGAAAAGCCCCGCATTGGCCAGCTTGTCTTTGTAGGGAGAGTTCGCCAGCAACTCCATTCCCTTCTTGTCGGCGGCTTCTTCGTCGGTCGGGCTACGCGCAAAATCCAGATGCTGAAACGTAGAGAGATCTGGGAACAGAAAACGGTCTGCGAATGCGAGATTGGTGCTAACGCGGTGTCCCAGAGCAATATGACTTAGCTCGTGAGCGATGACCATTGCCAGGGAGGATTCATCGGGCAGGACATCCAGCAGTCCACGGCTCACCACGATGGTGTGGCCAATCGTAAAAGACTCAAGAGGAGTAGTCAGTAACACCCGGCAGCGCACGTCAGGCTCGATTTCCAATTTGTTGGTGATGATTAAATTGTTGGTGACGGTCTGTAGAACTGTGTCGACCTCTCCGCGAGGGGCGAGCAGCCCGATCTTTTGCAGATGATCTACAGCATTGTCTTCCGCCATGCGCTCCCACAAACGCTGCGCTTGTACCGGGCTTTTGTCGGCGATCGATGCGTGGTCGTCTACCGAGCTGTCTAGCTTGATACCTGTAAATTCGTCGTTGTGTTTCAGTGACTCAGGGTCATAAGCCCACAGGCGGGTCTGCGCTTTGAAGTACAAGCTATGAAAAGGTGGAGTCTTCAGCTTCGTACCTGACTCCTCAATGTAGATATACGCAGGCAGCCACAAATGCGGTTGCACGTTCAAGCGCCAACTATCAAAGTGGAGATAGTAGGTATAACGGGAGTGCGCCGAATACGTCCCATTAAAGCGGACAATATTGAACTCGCGGTCTTCCACCCAGATTCTTCCTGTGAACAAGCCGCTCGGTGCTTTGTCTTTTGGTTGAATATCGATCACAAGGCAACGCGCCTCGCCAAGGAATTCCTGCCGAACATACGTGAAGTTGTAATTGCTCTTCTGGAAATCCCCATCGAGCATTGCCATTTGCGCAAAGCCACGCGGCAAAAACTGATGTGTGAAGCCGGCGGAAATCATATTCAGGAGAGCCGAGAACGAGCTTGAATTGTGGTTCTGGAACAACTCATCTTGCGGTCCCTCGTGAAAATCGAGCCGTCCTAGAAAATAGTGATCGTTTACTGGCTGCACGTTGTGGTTCTTGTCTTCGCGAAGGTCCTGGATATATGTCTCAGCCAATGGATGCATGCTCTTTATTGTGCTGACTAACGTGCGTTCGCGCTCCACGACGCGATCGATCATCTGCTCGAACGAAACGGGAGGCAGCACGGTGAGAGAACCACGCTTAGTTACTCCGTAGTTACCATAAACCGTAATCACCGCGTCACCACCACCTGGACCAATCGTCCTGGGTAAGGTATTGATCGCGAAACTCGCATCCTTGGATCCCGCCGGCACGGTCACACTTGCAGGAATCTTGGCTGCGTTCGCCGGATCGGCAGCCAGGGACACTTGGACGTCATACGGTGCTGCGGAGTTGAGCGTCACAGTGCCATGCACTTCACTGCCGCCAATTACCATCGGCGAGCTCAAGTTGACCGACACCAACTCCGGACCGCTAGCGGCTAAAGCTGTAGCCGAGCCCGCAACAAGCAATAACGCGACGATTCTGAAACTCCGCATATAACTCCAATCTCGATCTGCCGTTAATCCTTAATGTGCCGCCTTGAAAAATCTCAACGGCAAAGCACAATCAGGAGCGCCCCGATCACCATGATCCTGCCAGTGAAATTGAGTCTGGCCAGCAGGTGAACAATTCCGGAAATACTTCCAAATCCCACATACGACATGGTTATCGACCCACCTTTCTTCCTAAGAGATTCCAACCGAACGAAAAATTCATGAAAATCGCGACCTGGCCAGCGGAGCGGTCGGGATCAAATCGTCGCTCGCGCAGATAGGCGAGCCCCAATTCCGTGTAGGCATCGCCGTGCGGAACGACTGCTTTTAATCCACCGCCATAAATGGCCTTGTTGTCCCAGTCAAAACCGTGAGTGTCGCGGGACAATGTGGTTTGCCCGAACGGTACCAGCGTCGCCGCTTTGAATCGCTTTGCGACTACGCCTTGCGTGATAAAGCCTTGCGCGATCAGGTTTCCGTGCTCGACCGGCGAAACGTTGCCCACAATCGCCCATGTACTTCCCGGGAACCGGCTGGCTTTCTCGGTTACGGGTTGCCAGCCAAACCAGTCTTGCGCGTAGTACATCAGTGCGCTGCTGTGGATGCTGTTGAACCGATCTTGATAGGCGTACGCCGAACCGAAACTCACAACCCCGTTGCGGAAAAATTTGTTCGCTTTCAGTCCTGCGGTTGGCTGGATACTGTTGTTCCAAGGATCGCCGTCGGTGTCGAAGAGAAGACCCAGCGAGGCGTATGGAGTCACCGTCACTCCGCCCGAGTTTGTGGCCCAAACGGTTGCGCCTTGCTCGAAATACGATTGCGAATACACATTGTTGCGCTCGATCGGACTCACATTGCCCAGCGAAGTCCATGCCTGGCCGGGCAAGCCCATGCCATCGATGACCGTCCCTTGCACCGCGGGTGCCGCAGCCTGTGCCAATGCCAGTGACCTCACCAGCAACAACGTGATTAGTGCCAAAAGCCTAAGTTTCATCTGTTAGTACCGGGTAACTGCAAACCATCCTCTTACTTGCTTTTTCAGAATGACCGTTTTCCAGAAGCTGTACAAAAAGACCGAGCAATCCACGAACCGAAGGAGCACGTACAAGGGAGACGAGGTGAAGACGTCAATTCTTGATTCCGAAACGGCGCAAACTAGCGACAGCAGCATTAGAGCGAGCCCATCCATACCGACGGCGACAAAGGCAAATTTCCGGAAGACCATGAGCCACAGCGGCAGTAAAAGGTACAGCAGCCCGAAAAATGCGCCTTCGCCCATGAGCAGCTTGTATTCCCAGTCGATCTTGCTCAGGCCTGCAAACATTTGGTACTTCTGACCGATCTGCCACGCGCCGGTATGCCAGCGGTACATCTGCTTGATGTAATCCCGAATCGTGCTGGGATCCTGGGTGAACACTCGTGCCTTCGGTTCATAGACAATCCGGCCCATATTTTTTCGATGAACCTGGATCGTGCAGTCCATGTCCTCGACAATCGTGTCTTTGTTCCAATCGAGCTGACCGAAGGCGTCATTGCGAAAGCTGGAAGCGCAGCCGGGAGTTACGGTAATCACTCCCATGTTGCTTTGCCCATGCTTGTAAACGCCATGCGACAGCCAATACGCAAGACAGCGATATGCTGTCAGCCAGTTATGCGGAATACTATTGGCTCGGCCGCAGACCACGGCCACCTCGGGATCACTTAAGGCGTTCCGCACCGCCTGGAAATATTCCCGGCAAATCTCAGTATCTGCATCCATTAGGCAGATGTAGTCATAGCGTCGGACCAGTTCCGCGACTGACGAGGCGCGAGCCAGGGCGTGCGCTTTGCCGATGTTCTTCGCATTTCTCAACACGTTCACTTGAAACGTTTTTGCGATTTCCCCTGTGCCATCTTTCGAGCCGTCGTCAACGACATAGATGTCCAGCGGCAGGACTCCCGCGTTCAGAATGCTCTTCAGGGTCTTCGCGATTCCGAGACGCTCGTCTTTAGCCGGAATGAGAACGCAGAGTCGTTTCACGCGCGACCTCGAATCGTCAGCTCTTTTGCATCGAATGAAACTGCGTAAGTGCCGTCTTTCGCCCGGCGCAGTTCGCGATTCCCTTGAAATAACCGGGTACGGCCGTTGCCGCTCATCGTCACCTTCAACACCACACCCGTGGGAAACGGTTTTGGTAAATCCCAACTGAGCCTTTCTTCATTCCCTGCAACTTGCAGCCGAGCTTTTTCGAGAACTCTCTGTGCGCGCAGATATGCGGCAACTTGACCGAATGGGCCGACCCACAAACCCTTGTCCTGTTCCGCTTTCAAATAGTCCAGGAGTGCTGTGAAGGTAGCTGTGGGGATCGGCTCAAAACCGGTTGAAGGATCCCCGATACCGTGGATCTGTAATGTCGTCCAGGCATGCATCGACTCCGCTTTTTCGATCCAGCTTTTGTAAGCGTCTAAACCGTATTTCGTGTAAGCCGGTTGGCTCGGCAAGTTGTACCAATCCGGATCCGTGTCGGAACTTACGTAAAGGAGATTTCCATCTCCACGCCACCCGCGAGCCGCAAAGTCGTACCGCTTTACCCAATATCCGAACCCTGACGACATTTCCGAGTAGGGATACGCGAAAACCAGAATGTCGGAATGAAAATTACTGTCGAGGAAGAGTTTCGCGTCTTCCACCTGAAGCTCTTCATCGGCTTTGGCGAGCACATCCGGATGCGGATGCGTCAAGGAATGATTCCCAATCTCATGCCCTTCAAGCTGCGCCTTCCGCCAGTCATCCAGACGCGTAAGCTTGGAAACGATTACGAAGAAGGTTGCATGCAGATGCCGCTTATTTAATTCCGGGACTGCAACATCCAACTGTACCGGTCGCGCGTCGTCGAAGGTCAGCGACACCGCAGCGGAGTGATTGTCCCAGGGCATTACCTTGACACTGGGAGACTGGGCACAACATAGACCTGTGCACAAGCCAGTCATGAGAAGCATGCGAATGAGTCGGAGCATCAGTAGGGGGGAAGTCAGAGAGGAAGCAATCACCTTGCCAGCCCCATAGTGCCGTGCGCCGCGAGACGGCCGCTCCGGCAAAGCCACACACAAATCAGCTAAGTGGTTTTAGAAAAGCAGCTTAGGTTCAGATCGAAGTTCTGGCGGAGTATGCGTCCAAGCGTGCTTCGTAGCACAGAAGTAATTCGTGCTTCGTTACCTTTGGGAGATGACTCCACTTAAGTGTGAGGAAAACAAGTGAAAGTGTTTTCACACCTCGGAACCGCACTCCTGGCCCGCTTAAGAACTCCAAAAATTGCGTTGCACCCTCAGTTTGGAATGAATCCGCAGATCGTTTGCGCGTTGGGTATTATGGACAGATGCTCGACCAAAGACGATCGAGGGTTCTAGTAGTTGGAGGCGCTGGCTATATCGGATCGCACGCAGCTCGGGAGCTGCGTCACAAGGGCTACGAAGCCATCATCTACGATAATTTATCGACTGGGCATCGGCAGCTTGCGGAAGGTTTCGAGCTCATCGTCGCCGATATCTCCGACATCAGCAAGCTGCGGCCAGCGCTACAGCGCGTGGATGCTGTGATGCATTTTGCCGCCTGCGCTTATGTGGGTGAATCTGTATCCAATCCTCGAAAATATTTTCAAAACAATGTGGTGGACGGGATCTCATTGCTCAATGAGGTCATAGACTCAGGCGTACGAAAATTCATTTTCTCTTCGACGTGCGCAACCTATGGAATACCTGCGGTCGTGCCCATCACTGAGAAAACTCCGCGTTTGCCCATCAATCCATACGGCATAACCAAGGTCGCATTCGAGAATGCGCTTGCAGCCTACAGTCACGCTTATGGATTGCGTTTTGTCTCTTTTCGTTACTTCAATGCGGCGGGGGCGGATGAGAGTGGAGCAATCGGAGAAATTCATGATCCAGAGACACATCTGATTCCTTCGGCCTTCGAAGCGATCCATGGCGAGCGTGCTGAGCTGGAAATTTTTGGCAGTGACTATTCGACTCCTGACGGCACCTGTATTCGCGATTACATTCACGTGAATGATCTGGCCGAAGCACATGTGTCGGGCATTGAGTACCTTGAAAACAATCCATCAACTGCGTTGAATCTAGGGACCGGACAGGGGAGTTCAGTGCGCGAGGTCATTGCAACCATCGAGCGAGTTACAGGCAAACGTGTGCCGCAACGATTTGCTCCGCGGCGAGAAGGTGATCCACCACAGTTAGTCGCCGACCCGTCGCTCGCACAGAGAGTTCTCGGCTGGAAAGCCAAGCGATCTTTGCACGACATCGTGGTCACTGCCTGGAAATGGGACCAGAGCCGCCGCAGCCTTCATCAGCCCGCCCGCTAATTTGGCTTTTTGTACACTGCGCGAGCGAGCTGCAAATTACTGAGATCATTAGGTCAGTTTCAAGGAGAGAATTTCGGCACCTACTTTTTTGCCGCAGTGGATCTTGGCATCGGCTCCGGCGTCTTGTCCGCGGAGAAGTTTATGCTCAAGTAGTCAATGAATGCGTCCCGGTCTGTGGCATCGACGACCGCTCCCCATTTGATCATCTTGTCGACTTCTTTTGTCCATGCGGCCTTGCTCAAGCGCTGTTGCAGGATGATGCGCGATTCGTGGCACTCCGTGCAGGCCGTTGTCACCTTTTGCTGCATCGCACCGGGCGGAAGCTCTGGCGGTTGCGCTAGTAGGGGTTCGCCGCACAAAATAACTAGGGCAATTAAAGATACGTAAGCAGCTTCCTTAAACTTGAACATTAACTTTGACCTGATCGATAGCATTATAGAAATAGCCGCTGGGGTTCCAGTCGACGCTTGCGGGCTGCACCCGTCCCTGGCTATCCGTCGCGCGCGACATGATCGTGTACTCGCCAGACTTAGGGACGTTCCAGAGATAGCTCCACAAACGCCATGCGTACTTCGCCTGCTCTCGCCCCAACTGAGCGTCTTCCCAACTTGTCCCGCCATCGGTTGAGACTTCGACTCTTACAATCTCGGCTTCACCGGCCCATGCCGCCCCGCGAACTTGCTGCGCTTTGAATTTGATGGTTGTTTGATCCGCTGGAGACGAAATCACGGATTTCACATTCAAGCTGGTCAGTACGTGGCTATCGTCTATGTTAAGCGGTTCCCCGGGTTTCAGCGGGTGGTTGGGTATGCGATAACCGGGCTTCATGAAATTACCGTCAAATTCTTTGTCCAGCACTTTGATCTCGCCAAGCCATTTGCAAGAAGCAGCGCCGATCCACCCTGGGACCATCGCGCGGGCCGGAAATCCATGATGTTTCGACAGCGCCCTACCGTTCATCTTCGTCGCGACCAGCGTGTTGCCATCTAACGCCTTCTCAATCGGTATGCTGCGGATAAACGGCGGCACCTTACCCGGCACCTCATCTAACCCGTGAAACATTACGTGCTTGCCAGTTGGCTTCACACCGGCGCGCTGCAAAACGTCGCGCAGCCTCGGCCCGGCAAATTGCGCATTCCCCACGGCCCCTTTCTGCCACTGAACGCCAGGAACGTGTGGCTGGTGAAATGCCCGCCCGTTTCCGGCGCATTCCAAGGTATTCGTGACCGTCTGCGCCGGCATTCGCTCCAGATCCTTCCAACTTAACGTCAGTGGGTTCTCGACTTCGCCGCTAATAGTCATGCGCCAATGTTTCAGGTCGATTGCAGCCGGTTCGTGCATGTGATTGCGCACGAAAAAGTGCGGCACCGGTGTGATCCAGGAATCGAAGAATTCGGGCGGCATTTCGAGATCGAGAAAGCGTGCAGAGCGCACGATCATGCGATCTTCGCCCGGGATATCAACGTTTGGCTCTTCCCTCGCCCACAGCGGCACGGCATAAAGCGAACTGGCTGCAGCCGCCGCTGCCGGAACTTTCGACAAGAAGTCACGCCTGGTTAACATGTCTATTCCCTACAAACCCGATAGACTTTAATTGTTGACTGCTCAAGACGTCAAGTGGTTCGGATTCGCACAGTAAACAACGCAAGAAACCGGCTAAGATACGCGAATCACTTGTAAAGTGATATTGTCGGGGCCGCCGCGTTTTTTCGCTAAATCCACGAGCTTGCGGCAGGCTTCGGGCGGAGCATTGGACGTAACGGCATCCGCAATTTCCGCGTCGGCAACCAAACCCCATAAACCGTCGGTACACAAGACCAAGATGTCGCCTGCCTCGATTTCAATGGATTGATCGAGCATCTCTGGCGACGACTCAGGACCCACGCCCAGGGCGGTGGTCAGAATATGCCGCTGCGGATGAGTCTCGGCCTCTTCCTCTGTGATCAAACCGGAGTCTACCAGGCGGGTGACATAGGAATGGTCGTGGGTCAGGCGGGAAGCTTTCCCGGCCCGCACCAGGTAAAGTCGGCTGTCGCCAACGTGCGAGTAGTACAGATCCATGGCGTGCAAAACCACCGCGGTTGCAGTGGTGCCCATACCCCGCAGTTCGGGATGTTGGGCGGCATAGCGGTGAATGCGGTCGTGTGCGGCCTGGAAAGCGGCGATCAGCAGTGACTTGATATCTTCGCCCTGCTTCTCGGCGAAAACCTCCTGCATAGTGCGCACGGCCAGGCTGCTGGCTTCCTGCCCACCTTCATGACCGCCCATTCCATCGGCCACAATCGCCAGTCTGCCCTTGCTTTGAAATTCCGAGTCGTTTTCCGGTTCCCAATATACGTAGGAGTCTTCATTATTGGACCGCTGGCAACCCACGTCGCTCAAGGCCGCGACCTCAACTCCTTCTCGTGCACGCATGAAATTCGTTTGGCTCAATTCGTCTTGTCCTGCTGATAGTCGCAATCCAGCGAACTGGGATTATACCGAACCGATGCTATTTGGCGCCGATGCGCGAACACCCGACGATGACATTTGTCATGCACTCCGAATGATGATCTCCACTAGCACACGATTCTGATGGGGGGCATCATGGCACTTACTTGATGACTGAGGCAATTCAGGAGGGCATCATGGCAGCAAACGCGAGCAACCTGGCGGGCTGGTTATTAACGGTGGCCGCTCTGTTCATCTTGGCGGCCAATGGAAATTTCGGTCTATTGGCACTGCTGGTGCCAGTCTCTTTCGTGCTCGCATGCGTAATGATCGCTCCAGCAGCAGATCCGGCACACTTACCTCAAAATCGAGAAAAGCGTTAGGCTTAGGAGAGCGAAAATGAGATTTCCGGCTGAAAAGAGCGAGCGTGGATGGACCTTTTACACGCCAATGCTGTATTTCGGTTTCTTCTTTCTGCAGCCAATCCTCGATCACGCGGGCCTGAAAGAATGGTTACTCACGCTGCTGGGCACAGCCATTTTTGTTGCGCTATACCTAGGCATCGCGTCCATCGAAAGTACAGCGCTCGCGCTCGCCGGCCTCGCCGCCATGGTGCTGGTCGGAGTCTTGTATGCCCCGTTTAACGGTGGAGCATCTTGCTTTTTCATCTTTGCCGCCGCCCTGCTGCCCTACATCATCGACTCTGAGCTCACGATCTTCTCTTTGATTGCCGTAATTGTCGGAGTGGCGGCATTGGAAACCTGGTTGCTTCATCTTTCTGGCTGGTTCTTGTTTTACAGCGCCGCCCTGACCTTGGTCGTCGGGGTTAGTAACATTTACTTCGCTCAGAAGACCCGCATGTACTGCGAGCTTAAACGGGCAAATCAGGAAATCGAACATCTGGCGAAGGTTGCGGAACGCGAACGGATTGCCCGCGACATGCATGACGTCCTCGGCCATACACTCTCGGTCATTATCCTTAAATCCGAGCTTGCCGGAAAACTGGTTGACCTCGATCCCCAACGCGCGAAGCACGAAATTGCCGACGTTGAACGCACATCACGCGAGGCTCTCGCCGAGGTGCGTAACACGATCCGAGGCTACCGTGCGAACGGGCTTGAGGCCGAATTGAAGCAGGCCCAGGAAGCATTGCGGACGGCTGGAGTTAAGGTGAAAGCGGAGGCCGTGCAGATCACCCTGACACCGGCGCAGGAAACCGTTGTCGGGCTGGTGGTTCGCGAAGCAGTCACCAATATCGTTCGTCATGCAAATGCCCGCAATTGCCTGCTCCGCCTGCTTCCTGAAAAAGGCAACTGCCGTCTGGAAATTCAGGACGACGGCTGTGGTGGCGCATTGATCGAGGGCAACGGTTTACGCGGAATGCGGGAACGGATCGAAGCGCTCGGAGGAACTCTGCTCCGGAAAACCAATCCAGGTACCACGCTCTCAATTGAATTTCCTTTGCAGGCGGCCAAACGATGAATCCCACCGCCAAAACCGATCGTAAAACCATTCGCGTTGTCATCGCGGAAGATCAAGGCATGGTACTCGGCGCGCTTGCCGCCCTGCTGGAGATCGAAAGCGACATCAGTGTGCTGGCACAAACCCGTAACGGAAAAGATGCACTACGGGCCGTTCTCGAGCAAAAGCCAGATGTGTTTATCACTGATATTGAAATGCCCGAAATGACTGGTCTCGACGTTGCGGCCGAACTGAAGCGCCGGCGGTCAGGAACGCGGGTAATTATCTTGACCACGTTCGCTCGCGCCGGATACCTGCGACGTGCACTCGAAGCGGGTGCATCCGGATATCTCCTGAAAGACATGAAGGCTGAGGAACTCGCCGAAGCAGTGCGCCGCGTCCATCAAGGCTTGCGAGTGATCGATCCAGAACTGGCTACCGAGGCTTGGGCAGAGCCCGATCCGCTTACTGATCGTGAGCGCCAGGTATTGCGTCTGGCGGGCGACGGCATGGCCAGCATTGACATCGCGCATCAACTGGGGCTCTCGGAAGGCACGGTTCGCAATTATCTTTCTGAGGCGATCAGCAAGTTGGGCGCCGCCAATCGGGTCGAGGCCGCACGCATCGCTCGCACCAATGGCTGGCTATGATTTTTTAGGCTGGAAACAAAATTTTGCGAGCCGTTCATGGATACTGCTCGGAGATCTCGCTTTGAGCTAGCGGTCGCAATTCCCTTTCCTGTTGCGCCAGAGTGCGGTTGAGTTCTTCGACTAATGTCATCAGCTGTTCAGGATCGCGCTCTCGCGTTATCCGTTCACACAAATCTCTCCAATCGCTGTCTGCCATTTCTCCTCCACACTGGGACCGGCGTATGTGGTTGCATGCTGCACGCAGTCTGCCAAGTGGAAAGCCTGAAGGGATGGCATTTAGCACGGCAAATGCAGCAGAATCTGCTCGGCTCAGTGAAGATATTTCTAGAGGTCTTTCACAGCGAGTACCAGAAAGGCCCTAAGAGCATGTCTCTTCGGCAGGAGTCAACGTCATGCTGCTAAAAAGCTAAAGCATCCCCCCGGTGTTGACTGTCAAAATGTTTAGTGCTGTTTCCAGCTTAAGAATGGCCTCGGCGAGTTCGGGATGCTCTCCGATTCGTTTTCGTAGACTTTGCAGCAATTCGTGGGCTCCTGATACGTGTTCAACGGCGGGCGACTCTTGATCTTGCGGCTTGTCCGCTGGAGGCGTTGGCATAACCACTTCTTTGCTTCAATTGTTCTGCCCATTATAGTATCCCTTTCACATCGTAGCGGAACTGGATATGTCTAGGCATGGCCACCCAGCTCAATCCTGAACTCGTAGAAAGACTCCGGGAGAGTCTGTCTCACGGGCTAGACGACGCCGCGGCATTCTTGCAACAGGTAGAACCAACCGCAGCTAGCGAGCTCTTGCTTGCTCTGCCCTTTGATGAGCAACAACTCGTCTTTACACGGTTGCCGATCAATTCCGCGGCTGCTTTGATCTCCCACGCCCCTTACTTTCACGCTTATGTTTTGCTGCACACGCGAACGACAGAGGAAGTCCGCGCAATCATCGAAAAAATGGAACCCGCAGATCGCATTCGATTCTTCGATGAACTCCCGGAAGAAGCATTCAAACAACTGATGAGCGAGCTGTCGGGAGAAGCTGCGGCCGAGGAACTCCCTTCAGACATTGAGCGCGCGCCACAACTTGAACGTCCCGCAGCCCCGGTTTCTGAAGTCACTTCTGAAATCACGGAACCGGTACTCGAGGCGAAAGGTGTCGAAAAGAGTTTTGTGCAACCGGATGGACGAAGCATACAAGTCATCGCCCCGACCGACCTGTCGCTCGAAGCCGATTGCATCATTGCCCTCCTAGGAGCTTCCGGGTCGGGCAAGTCTACGCTGTTGCGAATTCTCGCCGGGCTTTCCCAGCCCACCTCCGGACAAGTGTTCTGGCACGGCAAGCCGCTGCAGGAATGTCGTCCCAATGTCGCCATCGTATTCCAGAGTTTCGCTCTATTTCCCTGGCTGACCGTATTAGACAACGTAGAGGCACCGCTTGTAGCCAGAGGAATGAGCCACGAGGAACGGCATCCGCGAGCGATTCGCGCTCTGAATTCGGTCGGATTAAAAGGGTTCGAGACCGCCTATCCGAAAGAGCTTTCGGGAGGCATGAAGCAGCGGGTAGGCTTTGCCAGGGCGCTAGCTGTCGAACCGGAAGTGCTCTTCATGGATGAAGCCTTCTCGGCACTCGACGTTCTCACGGCGGAAAACCTTCGCGGTGAACTGCTCGAACTGTGGCTAAGCAAAAAGGTTCCCACTCGCAGCATTTTCCTGGTCACGCACAACATCGAAGAAGCCGTCAGCCTTGCGGACCGCATTATCGTGTTGAGCCGCAACCCGGCGCGAATTCGAGCAGACTTTCGAGTCGGTATCCCACACCCCCGTAACCATAATTCCGCCGAGTTCCTGCTCTACGTGGACTACGTTTATAAGGTGATGACGCAGCCCGAGCGAGAGTTCGAGCTGCCAAGCGCTGCAGTTGTGTCCAAGGCGGCTTACCAAATGCTGCCGCATGCTCGCCCGGGCGGGATCGCCGGCTTGGTCGAACTGCTCAACGATCGCGGCGGCGAGGATGACCTTTATCACGTGGCGGAAGAACTTTTGATGGAAGTCGATGATCTATTACCAATCGTCGATGCCGCCACTATGCTCGGATTCGCGGTGTCCCGCCATGGCGATATCAAGCTGACCGACGCCGGTAAGATGTTTGCCGAAGCCGATATAGCGACCAGGAAAATCCTTTTTCGCGAGGCTGTGCTTGCCCACGTTACGCTTTTACAGCAGGTGTACCGCACGCTTGAGAAAAAAGCCGACCATTCCATCGCGGTCGAGTTCTTTCGCGACATTCTGGACGAGCACTTCCCCGAAACCGAAGTGCAGGCACAGGTCGATACTGCACTGAACTGGGGTCGCTACGCCGAACTATTCAGCCACGATCCGGAAGGCGATCGCTTGATTTTGGGCGGTTCTGGTTCCCCCAGCAGCATTGAGCATTAGATTAGATTAGATCAGCTAAATTTCCAGTGCGGTGCGGTTAACTTGCAGCTTGCTCTCGCGCCTCGAAAGCGTGTCGATAGTCGCGGGCAAATTCAGAAAACCTGATTGGCTTCCGCCCCAGAATTTGCTCGACGTCATTTGTAACCGCCGCTGCCTTGCCTTCGCGATACAGTCTTTGTAGATCAAGCAACGCATCGGCACTCCAGTCCGGAACACCGGCGGACACCAGAGCCTGTCTGAACTGCGCCGGTGGCAAATCGACGTATCGAACCTCGCGCCCAAGCACCTCGGATAAAATTCGAGCGACTTCGCTATTGCTGAGTGCCTCTGGTCCTGTCAACGTGTAGACCTTACCTGCGTGACCATCTTCGATTAGGGTCTTCACCGCAACCGCAGCAATGTCCCGGATATCGATGTGGCTGACCCCGCCCTCGCCCTGACTTCCATAGAACGCGTTTTGACTGTTGATGGTCCCGGCGTTGTAGTTGACGAAGTTCTGCATGAACCCGTTCGGTCGCAGGAACGTATATGACACACCGCAAGCGCGAATAGAGTCTTCTGATTCGGCGTGCTGGCGCGGAAAAATGGCCTCTCGCCCGCCCATGGCTGAGAGCTTCACGATCTGTTTCACACCCGACTGCTTGATGACATCAACTGCCTGGCGTTCCAGTTCGGGGAGTTGGGCAGTGGGTGGGCCGACCAAAAACACTCGCTCCACGTT
>JAFAGX010000235.1 GCA_019237515.1 Acidobacteriaceae bacterium | reverse complement strand
TATCGGCGGCACTCGGTCACTGGGCCACATGTGTTGCTGCAGCTCGCGGCCGCGGGGCATAGAGTAACTGTTTATCACTGGGGCGGAAACGAGGCAGCAGTGCTCCCGTCCGACATCCGCCACGTTCACGACGCCAGAGCCGGTATCCCGGTTCTCGAGTTCAGCCGTGAATTGCTCGATCCGCGTCCCGATCTGGTCATCCACTGGGAGGAAGAGAACTCAGAGCCCGTACTGAGGGAGAGAATATGTTAATTAATTGATAAACAGAGCGGATGTGAAAACGATCATTTAGAACGGGAATCGAATTGACAAAATTGCATTGTGATTAGTCGTATGGAAGCGAGTGGTGGCGATCTGGTATCCACCGCCAAATGTGAATCCAACTCGTTTCCATAAATGAAGTCGCCCGATGATGAGGCCGGGAGTCACAAAATTCTGCTTTCTTCCATCGTTTTTGCCTTCTTGAAAAAAGGTCGAGTTGAGCTCCACTTCGGGCCAGAATTTGCGGAACAGATGGTACTGAAAGGTGTTGTTCCACGGATAGGTTCTTCCAACTTTGTTTGTGGCGGCCACCGGTAATCCAACGCCGAATGTTCCCTGAACATCGAAGTGACCGAAGCCCTTTCCGTACGCAATTGTCGGAGTAATGACCGCGTGCAAAGCGCCATTGCTGTCTGAACCTGTCGGAAGGCTCCAGCCGAGAAATGCAGTCAGGATATATTTTCCATGATCCTCGTTACCTGACAACAATCGGTACTTCACGAGGAACGCAACGTCCCCGAATCCGTTTTTATCGGCTGGGTTGTTATGGTCGAGATATGGAGGCACGTTGAAAATAACTTCCACTTTCTCGAATGGAATCAACTCTAAGCCCTTACCGCCATCGTAATTATCTGTTGTCACGCCCCTGGAATTGACCTGCCACAGCTGATCATAACGAAACTCTTCTTCGAGACGCGGTGTTGTGGTTGCCAGTGGAGTGATCCAATGTGGCTGTTCCGCTTGCGTCTTGTCCACGCGATCAAACCAGTCGGCAAAATATCCATCCTGCCCAAAGCTCAATCCTGGTGTAATTGTGAGAATAAAAAGTGCTATGAATCCGGCAATTCGCATCATTGCCTTACCTCCTTTGAGTTTTCCCACTGACGGATCGTAAAGTGTATATGAAATACATTTAAGCTGTCGAATCCAATATCATTATCTGCTATTGTGGTCTACAGTCGTGCATTGACTGGGAAGCTCAGGCGTCGCTACGATTGCGTTCCATGCAAACAAACAGCAAGTCGCATAGGCAAACCGAGTTGCTAAAAGTTCGGGACGCCGCCTTACAGTTGGGGATCAGTTTCCCGACCATTAAGCAGTGGATTTACAAAAAGAAGATTAAGAGCGTTCGAACTGCGGGCGGTCATCATCGCATTCCGCTAAGCGAAGTGGACAGGCTGCTGTTCAGAACGAGAGGGGCAACGGAAACGGAGCGCAAGCAGGTAATCCGTCGCGTGAGCGGCCGGAACCAACTCGTCGGACGAATAGACAGTGTTCGCATTAGCGGGTTGATGGCAGAAATTGAGGTTTCGATTGGCGATCAGCAGATCACGTCCATCATCACTGCACGATCCGCCAGAGAGATGCAGCTTAAAGCTGGGCAGACTGCTGCGGCCCTCATAAAAGCGACCGAAGTAATGATCTTGCGAGTGTGAATAATGAAACGGCATCTTTCTATCGTTGTCATCAGCCTAGTCCTAAGTTCCGCACCGACGCAATGCCAGCAAATCACCATTCAGACGGTCGGTGGAAAGCAAACCGCGTTGGCGAGGGCAGATATTGAGTCTTTGCCGCATGTCAAAGTGGCTGCCCATGGGTCGGAAATGTCTGCAACCTTTGAGGGAGCACCACTGAAGGCTGTTCTCGAAAAGGCTGGCGTCGAATTTGGGCATTCCTTGCGTGGCAAGCGTATGGCCTCTTGCCTTCTGGTGGAGGCTGCCGATGGTTATCGTGTCGTGATTGCGTTGCCTGAGATTGATCCCGATTTTACCGACAAGGAAGTCGTACTTGCCTACCTGCAAGATGGCAAGCCACTGGATGAGAAAGCGGGGCCATACCGAATCGTCATACCTGATGAAAAGCGGATGGCCCGTTGGGTGAGGCAAGTTACGACGTTAAAAATAGTGGACGTGCAGTGACGCAATCAGTCCTTCTGAATCATTACCTCAGTCGCTTTTACGACAGCGGTGACCGTATCGCCCTTTTTGAGTTTCAATTCGTCGGCACTGCGTCGGGTGATCGCACTCTCGATCAGATTTTCGCCCACACGCACGACAACATGGGCCATAACATCGCCCAATTGAACCTCTTCAACTTTTCCGCGTAGTTTGTTTCTCGCTGAAATTGGCATTTCACAATTATAGACGGTTAGGAGAGTGCATGAACGTACGACGAATCAAGCAAATGGCTTTTATCGTAGCGATCTTCATACCTCAGTTGTGCGAAGCTCAGATCACGGTTGCTGCAGCATCTGACCTTCAATTTGCGATACAAGATATTGTAGTGAGATTTGAAAAGGAGTCAGGTAAGACAGTGAAGGTAACTTATGGTTCCTCCGGCAACTTTTTCCAACAGCTTGAGAATGGAGCCCCCTTTGACATGTTCTTTTCTGCCAATCTCGACTACGCTAAGAATCTGGAGAGTGCTGGGCTGACGGAGCCAGGGACCTACTACGAATATGCCAAGGGCAAGATTGTGCTCTGGGTGCCGAATCAATCAAGAATCGACCTGAATTCTGGGATGAAAGCGCTTCTCGATCCTTCGATCAAGAAGATCGCAATTGCAAATCCACGACATGCTCCATATGGGCGTGCCGCAATTGCAGCGATGCAGAAACAGAGCATCTATGACAAGGTGAAGGACAAACTCGTACTCGGAGAAAATATCTCGCAGACAGCCACCTTCGTTGTTTCTGGTTCGGCGGATATTGGAATAGTGGCGCTCTCACTTGTTCTGTCACCGGGCATGAAGGCCAAGGGGCGCTACACCGAGGTTCCTACCAACGACTATTCGCCAATCGAACAGGCGTGTGTGATCCTGCGCTCGTCAAAAGACAAACGCACCGCCCACCAATTTTTAGATTTCATCAAGACGCCTGAAATTGGAGATCTGTTAAGAAGCTACGGCTTCGATGTAACTGGCAGGTTGATCATGAAGTGAGTGCATTCTCCCGACCCGTTTTGCAGCCATTGCTTCCAGCGTAGAGCGCTACCTGGCGAAAATCTCCATACCACGCAAAACCCCACTCACAAACGAACAAAGGGCGCAAGCTTGTGCAAACGTGGAATGAATGGACTTTGAAAGATGGCCTTCGTGTCCCTCGTGCTAGTGCGCAAAGCAAAGATGTCACCTTAATTATCCAGTGACGTTTCGCTTAGATACAATCCTATGAAAAGTCGCGGACAATATCGCGGCATGAGATAAAGCCCCGGTAAAACTGGAGGCGCAACATATGCGGCCCACTTCGGACGAGGTCTATAAGCGGATTAACAATGCCTTGTACAACGAGCAGGGTGACATCTGGTGGAGTGAAAATCAATGTCTGCACCTGCTCAAATCGTCAGTGAACCCGGCCCGCGTCGGATACTTCCGAAGACTCCACGATCAGGTACTTAAGTTCGACTGTCGCGGTGCGGCGGCGCTGGA
>JAFAGX010000144.1 GCA_019237515.1 Acidobacteriaceae bacterium | reverse complement strand
TGGCGAATGAGCTTGCGGCTCTAGCCATGGAACACACGCGTGAACATATGCGAGCGGGAATGAAAGAGAGCGAAGTAGGCGGAATGTATGAAAGCTTTGTTCATGGCCTGGGAGTGGGGTACAAGGGCAAAGTTGAAATGGCACGCGCTTTCACGTTGGTGTGGTCGGGCAAAGGTATTGCCACGTTCACGGCAACTGGCGACCGTCCGATTCAAAAGAACGAACCGACTTTATTCGAAATCTGGGTTTGCGTGGATGGGTACTGGACGGATCTCACCAAAAATGTGTGTCCGGGACAATTGACACCTGAGTATCAGAAGCTTTTGGATCTTTTGCTGAAAGTGTTCGGCGCGGCGGTTGCGCATTCGCGAGACGGCGCAAGTTTCCCCGAGCTCGATCGCTTGATCCGTGCGCGCATTGCTGAAGGCGGATATCCCGGGCAGCCTTCGCATCCGATCTGCCATGGTGTCGGAGCGCGGGCGCATGAACCGCCGTATGCGCATCAGGCCGCGGGCGGAAGCATGAAAAAAGGAATGGTGCTGGCAATTGAGCCGGGCATCTATTGGGAAGGTGGCGGCGGACTTCGATTGGAAGACGATTTTCTGATAACAGACAACGGCAACGAGAAACTGTGCAGTTATCCAGACGATTTTCGATTGATCAATCATGCCTAAAGCTGCACTAAAGCTCGAACCGAAATTGGCAGAGAAAATTGTCGCGGAGGTGCGCGAGGACGAGATTGTCGCCATGGCCTGTGACGTGATTAATATTCCGAGTCCGACTGGGGAAGAACTGCAGATGGCGCAGTACATGCAAAGTACATTGCGCCAACTTGGCCTCGTTGTTGCCTGGCAGGAGGTGGAAGAGGGCAGAGCAAATGTCGTAGCACGATGGAGCGGATGCGGCGGCGGAAGAAATCTGATGTTCAACGGGCACATGGATACGTCGAACACCGGCCACGAAGACTTTCTGACCGGCATTGGTTACAAGCCGAACGCGGTTGTAAAGGACGGTTTCGTTTACGGGCTTGGCATTTACAACATGAAAGGCGCGCTGGTTTGCTACACGCATGCCGTGAAGGCGCTGCAACGCGCCGGGGTCCAGTTGAAAGGCGATGTTATCGTTGCAGCAGTTGCCGGTGAAATTGAAAAGACGCAGTGGGGAGAGTTCCGAGGCAAAGAGTATCGCGGCTATGGGACTGGGACACATTATCTGGTGAACCATGGTGTTCTTCCAGACCTGTGCATCCTGGGCGAGCCTACGGATATGAAGGTTGTGCCGGAACACTTTGGTTCCATGTGGGTACGCGTGTCGTGCACGGGAATTTATGTGCACACGGCGTTTTGCGAAAACCGGGAAGAGATGAATTCCATCCGTCGCATGTACGAGTTGATGGGCGCGGTCATGGGCTGGATCAGCAAATGGGAAAAAAATGCATCTCACGGTGGCAAGAAGGCGATAGTGAATATTGGGGGCATTCGCGGCGGTCATGCGTGGCGTGCCAGCCGCACACCCGAGAGGGCCGAGTTATTTCTGGATGTTCGCGTGCCGCCAACTATTCCGATGACCGATGCGCGGCGAAATTTTCAGCAGATGTTTTCTGAGCTGCAAAAAAAATATCCAGATTGGGGCCTGGAATTTGAGACCTATGTCTCCGTACCGGGTGCACGAATTAGCGAGGAGCACGAACTGATTAAGGCGATCGACGCATGTCACGAGCAGATCATGGGCAAACGTCCGGAGCGTGAGGTAGTGACCTGGTGCTCGGATGCCAGCGTGCTCAGCCGCTACGGCATTGACACCGTGAACTACGGTCCGTCAAGCGGGCCGCGCGATGCCGAAGGCGAGAAAGTGGCCATCAAGACGCTGGTCGATATAACGAAAATTTATGCGCTGGTCGCAACCGAGTTGTGTGGAGTGCAATCCTAACTTTCTGGAGAAATGTTGCCAAGCCAACAAGAAATCGAACGCCGTTACCGCAACCTTCGGGCGAGTATGGAAAAAGAAGGTCTGGATGCGCTGATCGTATGCGGGAATCAATATGCGGGATTCGAGGGTGCGGTTTTGTATACGTCGGGTTTTGAAATTGTCCATCGATATGTGTACGTCATTTTGCCGCTCGAAGGCGAACCCACGTTAGTGTTTCCACGCGAAGCGCGCTGGATCGGAGACAAAACCAAGCCATGGGTGAAAGATCAGGTCTGGCCTGATGTTCCGGGGCAGTGGATCCGCCAACGCGCGAGTGACCGCAAATGGAAGCGAGTTGGCGTGTATGGCCTGGATTTCATCATGGCCGTACGCGACTATCGGGAACTGGCGAATGCCTCCTTCGAGTTGGTGCCGTTCGATTTTCACTTTGACATGGCGCGGGCAGTGAAGAGCGACGAGGAAATGACCGAAATCCGTGATGCCATGGACATCATCGTGGACGGATTTTGGGCGATGGTTGCCGAGTACCGGCCGGGCAAGACGGAAGCGGAAATCATGGCCCCG
>JAFAGX010000129.1 GCA_019237515.1 Acidobacteriaceae bacterium | reverse complement strand
CACGCAACCGTCGCATGCGCCGGCACAGACGCAGCAAACCCCTGACACTCAAGCACCACCCGCCACGTCGCAATCTCCAGATACGCCCAGCCAAAGGCGAGGACAGAGTTCAGCAGATCCAGCCGCCTCGCCCGATGCGAGCGGCGGTCAAACCTTCACCGGAACCGTAGTTCAGCAGGGCGACAAGTACGTCCTACAGTCCGAGAATGGCACGGTTTACGATATCGATCATCAGGACCAGGTGAAGAAATTCGAAGGCAAGCGTGTGCGTGTGCACGGCACACTCGATGCAAGCGGCAAGGTCATCCATATCCAGTAACTTATCGACCTTAGCCAGAATGCGGGTTACACCTCTCTCTGCATCCGGCTAAAACACCCCGCACCCACGCCACACCGCCACAGCTGGAGCGGTGTGGCTCTTTTTTGTCTCCTTCCCGCCGTTTCAGTCTGTAACCTTTCCCAAGGTGAGTTCGTAAGCATATATAGGAACCTAAAGATGCCGGTGCTTGAACAGCAATCGGATCTGTTGCAGCAGTTTGCAAACGGTGATCTTGGCGCATTCGAAACACTGTTTCGCGAACATCAGCGCGAGGTCTATCGCTGGACAGTTCGCATCGTGCGTGATCCTGCAACCGCTGAGGACTTGACCATCGAAACCTTTGCTCGTATTCATCGGGCGCATGCCCGGTTTGATCCTCAACGCAGTTACAGCGCGTGGGCGCGGCGAATAGCGACAAACGCCGCGCTCGACCACCTCAAAACCCGGCCACGTGAAGTTGAACTGGTTGGCGATTCGGCGGGACCTGTTTTGTTGGATGCGGGTGTGCAGCGTGAGCTCCGTGATCGAATTCGACGAGCATTCGCTAAATTGCGACCAAAGCTGCGAGTCGCGGCGACGCTGGCGCTGATCGAAGAGCAGCCCTACGCGGAGATCGCCGACGCGTTGGGAATTTCTGTCGGAGCTGTGAAGCTGCGAGTGTTTCGCGCGACGCGGCAGTTGCGAAAAGAACTAAAGCGATTAGGAGTTGAACCATGAACAATCATGACGAAAAAATTCAAGCACTCCTGAAGCAAGCCTTCCCACCTGTTCAGGATGAGCTAAGACAAGATCTCTGGCCGCTCATGCTTCGACGAATGGACGAGCGAATTTCGCCGGTTGCCTGGTTTGACTGGGCTTTGCTGGTTTTACTGATTGCAGTGATCGCGATTTCGCCGCATAGCATTCCGCTGCTGCTCTATCACTTGTAAGGAGGAAGATTTATGAACACACATGCTTATCTAAGAGCTTATATGGCGGGAATTGTTGTCCCTACAATCGTTCTGCTGATCGTGCTCACAGCGTTTATCGTGACGCGATTTGTATTTAATTGCCCGATTCCGATCGAGAGGGCGATCATCTTTCCGATGGCTGTGGTGCCGAGCCTGTTTGGCGTCTGGAATATGTTCTATCTCTGGCTGAAGCCACATCGCCACCTTCCGATTGGTTTGCATGGGGCGATTTTGCCGTTTCTGTTAGTCCCGTCCGGATATTTGATTGGCTCGGTGCTCAGCATCATCCGGCTTACGTCACAAGGGGCGGTTTACTTCGACGCCTTCAAGGTGCCGTACGCGTATTTCGTGTTCGGCTTTGCGATCGCGCTGATTGCTTACTATCTGGTTTGGAAATATCTGGTTGGCTTTTTCAATCAGGTATTGGGGATTGCCTGATTGCAAAGATTCGAATGTCCCTGAAAGCCTGTGGCTGTGTGCCAGGCTAATGAAAAACGCTTCGGATATTACCTCCGACCCTTCCGCAAAACATTTCTTTGGGAGCGAGCCAATGCGCCAAGATGCGCCACCCTGGGACAACAGCCAAGGTTCTCCTTGCCCGAGTTCAACGGATTACAATTTAGGATACTGCCGGGTCTTCTATGCACGAACTCACCCTGAAGCCCTTCACCGGCCGAACGCCAGCGGTACTTGCCGGGCTAACGATTCTTGCTGTTCTCGGTTTTCTGGGGGTCGGTCGTCTGGTCAATCGTTTTCAGGAACAACAAAAAGCACTGGCACGTCACTTGTATCAGCGGGGCTTTCAGGAACAGCAAAGCGGAAAACTGGATCCAGCGGTCGAACATTTTCGTGGTGCCCTTGGGTATGATCCCGACAATTTTCAGTATCAATTGAGCCTGGCTCGAGCCTTGCGCGACAGCGGTCGAACCGATGAGGCGGAAACTTACCTCATCAGCTTGTGGGAGCGCTCGCCACAGAACGGAGCGGTAAATCTGGCGCTTGGGAGATTAGCGGTACGCCAGGCGAAGATCGATAAGATTATTCAGTATTACCACAACGCGATTTACGGCGTTTGGGATTCTAATCCTGAGCAAAACCGTCTGAACGCCTGGTTTGAATTGGTTCAAGTTCTATTGCACCTGAATGCCCGCCCACAAGCGCAAGCTGAGTTGATTGCACTCTCGGTAAATCTGCCGCCGAATCCCACGTTACTGATGCAGGCCGCCGGTCTATTCGCGCAGGCCCAGGATTACGATCACGCGCTCGGCGAATACCGCCGCGTGCTGCAAATCGATCGCACAAATGAAGGCGCCGCTGCGGGCGCCGCGGAAATGGCTTTCAAGCTTGGACGGTATCGCACCGCCGAGCGCTTTCTCGAACTCGCGAACAAGGCAAATCCGCAGGATGAGCAGATTAGTAAATTGCTTCAAATCTGCAAACTCATCCTTCAGCAGGATCCATTCACTCGTGGACTTTCTGCTCAAGACCGAAACATTCGTATTCGTGGCATCTTAGAAGAAGCTGGAAAACGATTGGACACCTGTATGGCTTCGCAAAACCGGGAAGCGGAGTTGCCGGAACAGGCTACAGGCCTGTCCGAGCTGAAAACGCATTGGACAGAAATGAATCGGAGGCTCCGTAGGCTTGGTGCTGTGGGCGAAAGCGGTTTGGCGGATGAGGTGATGGATCTGGTGCTGCAGGTCGAACAGCAGACGTCAAACTGTGCTCCGAGCGCACAGGATCAGGCTTTGCTGCTATTAGCGCAGAGCCGCGCCGGAGCCGAGCAATGACCGATTTCCTGCCCACGACACCAGCAACCTCCACGCCATCCCCTCCGAGCGAGATCAGCGCTCCCAAAATTCGGAGTCATCGACATTTTTCTATCGCGGCTCCCCTCAGTGAAGAACGGTTTTTCCTGGTGCTCGCAGTCTTTATCGGGATTTTCTCCGGGCTGGCGGTCGTTTGTTTCCGTTTAGCTATAGATTGGACGCGCATCGGCCTCCTCGGTCCGGCTCCCGAACCGCACAGCCTGCGAGTATTGCTGGCGCCCTTCCTGGGCGGTTTGTTGGTAGCGGTTCTGGTGATCCATTTCTTTCCGCTCGTTCGGGGCAGCGGGGTAAATCAGACCAAGGCTGCGCTTTATATTTTCAACGGCTACATTCCGTTTCGTACGGCGGTCGGAAAATTCATCACTGCGGCGATTGCAATTGGTTCGGGACACTCCCTGGGGCCGGAAGATCCGTCGTTGCAAATTGGAGCTAGTATTGCGTCGGCACTGGGACGACGTATGGATTTTTCCCGGGACAAGCTGCGGCTGCTCGCGCCCATCGGTGCAGCGGCCGGCTTGGCAGCGGCATTCAATGCGCCGATCTCGGCGGTGCTTTTCGTTATTGAAGAAGTGATCGGGCGCTGGAGTGCCGGCATTCTCGGTTCCGTGGTGCTAGCCGCTATTTCCAGCGTGGTGGTGGTGCGCGGCTTTCTTGGCACGCAGCCGCTGTTTCGCATACCGCCGCTCACTGTTTTCCGTCCCGGCGAATTGTTGGCCTACATCGTGCTAGGAGTGATCGGTGGTTTCGGGGCGGTCATCTTCGCGAAGGCCATTGGCTATTTACGTCCGCGCCTGCGCAGGTTGCCAGCCTCCACGCAGTACTTGCAGCCGGCACTGGCGGGTTTGTTGATCGGCGCCATTGGCTATCTCGGCGAGCCGCAAGTCATGGGTGCCGGATACGAATACATCGATCAAGCCATGCACGATCAATTCACCTGGAAGTTGCTCCTGGTTTTTGCCGGGCTGAAAATTCTCGCCACGACGCTTTCCTTCGTTAGCGGTACGCCCGGCGGGATGTTTGCCCCGGCGCTCTTTGTTGGTGCGATGCTAGGGGGCGCAGTTGGCGGAGTCGAACGCCATTTCTATCCACACCTCACGGGAACTACCGGTACGTACGCCCTGGTCGGCGTGGGTGTGCTCTTTGCCGGTTTCCTGCGTGCCCCTATGACCTCGG
>JAFAGX010000117.1 GCA_019237515.1 Acidobacteriaceae bacterium | reverse complement strand
GAGAAAAGACGCGCATTTTCCAGGGCCACGGACGCGTGGCTGGCAATGGCATGGAGCAGTTGCTCGTCGTAGCTGGTGGAGCGCTTGGCGCGGTTGGCGGGGCACAGAACCCCAACGGATTCGTTCGCGGAGCCCTTCAGGCGAAGCAGTGTGCAGTCCTTCCAGCCGAGAGCATTGGCGAGCGCGGAGCCTAAGACATCGGCCGCCGGTCCGCTGTAGCTGCGCTCCTCGTGCTGGGCGAGGGCCTCGGTGAGCGCGTGGCTCAGGCGTCTCTCCAGGCTCCGATCGGGAGGCGATGAACGAGAGGGATCGTGAAGAACGGCGGTCTCCAGAACTGAATCCTGAAAGAGCGCCAGGGCTGCGGATTGTGCGCCCACCAGATCGGCGGCGCGGTTCACGAAGCGATGGTTGAAGTCCGGAAGATGGACAACGCTGCCCAATTCCAGCGCTAAACCCATCAGTGCTTCCGCGCGCTTGCGGTGCTCCTCCGACCGATGCAGGTTGCGCATCACTTCGAGAGCCACCGCTACCTGTCCTGCTAAAGCCCGGGCGCGACGGATATCCTCTTGCGCGATGCCGGACGGTGCCAGGCGGTCGAGGACGGCAAACATCCCCATGACATTGCCATCGGCGCCGAGCAGCGGAACGGCCAGCAACTGCTTGATATTGAACTTGGCGATCGCGTCGTGATTGGCGCCGGGAATCTGGCTTGCGTTGTCGGTCCAGAAGACCTCTTTGGAATGAAGCGTCCGGGTCGCGGGACCCTCGGGAAAAACGAGGTCGACATGACGGGCAGCGCCGTTTTCAGCACCCAGCCGAACCCGGAACACGCCGTCTTCGAGAAGACCAATGAAGCACCGACCGAAGCCAAGGAAGTCGGCGGCGCGGACGACGAAAGCTTCCAGAAACTTGTCGAGCTTTCCGATCGAGCTGAGTTCCGACGAAATCTCGAGCAACTGGTGCAATTCGTGGGCGTGGCCGCGAGCGGTGGTGTACAACTCGGCGTTCGCGACGGCGACGGCTCCGAAGCCTGCGATGGCAGAGACCAGGGAACGCTCGTCGGTGGTAAAGATACCGTCCTGACGCGGGTAAACGAGGATCGCTCCCTGCGTACGCGCCGTGCGAAACGGCGCCGCCAGCAGCATGCCCGCGGGCACGAGATCGCCCAAAGCATGCGAAGCGGGATCGATGGTAATCGTGATCGGCTCGGACGCAGCCACCGCCTTGGCCGCCACGTCGGCCGCAAAGCGGAGAGTCGTGCGATCGTGGCGCGCGCGAGCAGTGGTGATCGTCTGGGGACTCTCGGCCGCGACTCCCTGCAATTCAAATGGGCCGTCCTGACGAATAAAGACACACACCAGGCGGGCGCGCAAAAGCACGCGGATGCGGTCGGCCAAAGCCTCGACGACGGCCGCGACGTCGGGATTGCCGTGCAGCGCGTGAGCTACCTCCGCCAAAATTTCGGCACGGCGATGGTCTTCGCGGGAGGCCTCGGTGAGCCGACGAGTCTCGATCAGGCTGCCAAGCTGGCCGGCTAAGATCGTCGCTTTGGCGGCCAAGTCGTCATTGAAGAAGCCGGGATCGGAATCGTGCAGGAACGACACCGCACCGAGCACATCGTTCGAGACGACCAGCGGTGCGGCCATGATCGAGCGGGCCCGGAACTCGGCAGCGCGGGGATAACGGTCGCAATCGAGGAAATTTACAAAGATGGTTCGCCGTTTACGTGCCGATTCTCCGGCAACCGCACTGTCGGCCATGCGGAGGTGAAGCCCGCGAAAGCGTTCGGCCAGCAGGCCGGCTGCTTCGGCGCCGATCATCTCGTCGGGAGTGAGACGTTGCCAGAAATACACGCCACTGACCTGGAAGAAGTCACGCGTCTCGCGGCAGAAGAGACGGATCAACGACTCCGCGTCGATCCCCTGGGCGGCCGCAGCGGAAAACCGCAGCAATAACTTTTGGAAAGCTTCATCAGAGCGCGGATTGGGCCCTTCGACCAGCGTGATGTCTCCCGCGTGCATGGTTTTTTGGAAAGGCTCCGCGCGCTCCGGTACGGCTTACAAGTTATTTGAATATAAGGGGAAAGTACCCTGCAATCTCATTTTGAGTCAAGTTAATAAGGCCCTCAGGTGTCGAAGTAAGAAATCCCAGTTCAAGCAGTCCAAGAGCAGTCTCATCTCGAGAATTAGGGCGATTCACCTCTCCTGAGAGGTTTCTAACGGCCTTTGGCGAGCTCGGTTGTCGGTCGCGAACGGCCGATGGCCTTTGGTCACAGGCACTTATCCTCAGTCACCAAAGTAATGTTCCCAACGATTTAGCTGGCACGGGGGTTGCTTCTCTCAGGGTAGGATTTTTTCGGGTTACCGGAGGCGATTGTGTCTCGAGGAGCAATTCGGCGTTGGTTCGCAGGAGCTGCAGTACTGGCTCTGATGGGAGTTGTGGTTCTTCTGCCTGTACCCGGGCGCGCGCAGCAGGACGAACTCACTCGCAAGGTCAAGACGAAGGTGGCCCCTGTTTATCCGGAGCTGGCAAAGCGCATGAGCATTTCGGGCGTGGTCAAGGTTCAGGTGGTGGTCGCACAGAATGGGACCGTGAAATCCACCAAGATTGTGGGCGGCCATCCGCTGCTGGTGAATGCGGCGACGGACGCGATCAAGAAGTGGAAGTTCGAACCGGCCGGCGAGGAAACGATCGGCATCGTTGAGTTCAAGTTCGATCCGAACGTGGCGACGCAGTAGCGAGATGTGAGGAAGGTCTCCCGGATGGCAAAGAGGGACAGGGGAGATCCGGGGATGGAGGAACAGCGATGACGCTGGGCAAGAAGTTATACGGCAGTTTCGGGGTCGTTCTGGTGTTGGTCCTGGTGTTGTTCGCGGTGAACTATCGAGCAGTCAACCACGAACACGAAGCGAAGGAGGCGGCCAAGGAGTCGCTGGACCTGAAGGACGCTACCGATGCCGTCAGGTTCCAGATGATGCAGAACCGTCTTTACCTAAGCAATTACTTGCTAAGCGGCGACACGCGCGAAGTGGACCGGATGAATGACGGCATCCGGCTGCTAAACGACAAACTGGAAAAGACCACGACCATTACCACGTCCGAGCAGGAAAAGAACGCATTGCAAAAGGTGCAGCAGCTCGAACAAAGCTGGGCCAAGGAATTTGCGCAGCCGCTGGTGGAGAAGCGGAAGGACGTCGATAGCGGCAATGCCACCGTGGCCGAGCTACAGATTTTCTACCTGCAAAAGGATGCTTCTTCGTGGGTGAAGAACACTACGGAATACCTTGACGCCGCTGATAAAGAGAACAACAAGATCGTCGATGAGCGGCGGGCGTCGGATGACAGCGCGGGAAAGAGCACGATCGTTCAGTCAGCAATCTTGACGGTAATCGCTCTATTCGTAGGCGGATTCGTCGCGTATCGCACGACAAAGGAGATAACCGATCCGCTGGCGAACCTGATGACGGTCGCGCACAAGATTGGGAACACCGGCGATCTCGACCACAACATCGAAATTGACACCCAGCGCAGTGACGAAATCGGCGAACTCGCCCGGACGTTCGCGAACATGATCACCTACCTGAAGGAGATGGCCGTAGTTTCGGAAGCCATTGCCAACGGCGACCTGATGGTGGACGTGCAGCCGCGTTCTAAACAGGACACTCTTGGCCACGCCTTCCAGCAGATGGTGCAAAGCTTGCGCAATTTGGTGCGCAGCGTCCGCGACCTCGCTTCACAGGTGGCCAGCGCTTCCAGCCAGGTAGCCGGTGCGTCGGACGAGTCCGCCAAGATCAGCCTGCAAGGTTCTTCGGCAATCGATGAAGTCACCAGCACCATGCACGAGATGAGCATAAACGTGCAGAACATGGTGAAGAGCACGCAGACGCAGGCATCGAGCGTGAGCGAGACGTCAGCGTCCATCGATCAAATGGTGGCGTCTATCCAGCGCGTTGCTGATACGGCGAAGGTGCTGCTCGATATTTCGAACCGTTCGCGTGAAGAAGTCCACAGCGGTATCACAACGATGGACAAGGCCACCGAAGGTCTGACCAAGATCAACAACACCATCAAATCATCGGGCGCGATCATCGACGCGTTGGGCACACGCGCAGACGACATTGGCAAGATCATCGAGGTCATCGATGATCTCGCGGAGCAGACCAACCTGCTTGCTCTGAATGCGGCCATCGAGGCGGCGCGCGCCGGCGAGCATGGATTAGGGTTCGCGGTGGTCGCAGATGAAGTCCGCAAGCTGGCCGAGAAGTCGGCGCAATCGACCAAGGAAATTTCCGAGCTGATCCAGAGCATTCAGAAGGAAGCCCGCAAGGCCGTCGAGAACATGGACGAGAGCACGACCATTGTCAACGAGGGCCTGGAACTCGGTTCCGAACTGAACGGCGCGCTGCGCAAGATTTCGAACGTAGTCACCGAAGTCTACAAATTTGCGCAGGAGATCGGTGCCGCTACCAACGAGCAATCGCACGGATCATCCCAAATTGCCCGTGCGACCACCCGCCTGAACGAGATCACGCACGAAATCAACTCCGCGGTGGAAGAGCAGGCTTCCGGAGCCCAGGCCGTAGTGAAGGCCATGGAACGGATGCGCGAACTGGTGCAGCAGAGCACCTCGGGATCGACTGAGCTGGCCGCTTCGGCGGAGCAGATGTCGAAGATGTCACGCGAACTGCTGGATGCGCTCGAACGCGTCGCCGGCAAGACGGGCGAAGTGGAGCGGCACGGACGCGAGAGCCGACCAACGGGAGTCCGGCGGGCCGCGGCGGGCGCACAAGCTTAGGCCGAGGGACGCCAAATGAGCCGCGAACTGCAGATCGTCGGGTTTCAGGTCGGCCGCGAGACATACGGCGTGCCGATCACGTCGCTGCACGAAATCGTACGCGTGCCGGAGATCACGGCTGTGCCCGACGCGCCCGAGTACATGGAAGGCGTCATCAACCTGCGCGGAAAGATCGTCTCGGTCATGGAC
>JAFAGX010000091.1 GCA_019237515.1 Acidobacteriaceae bacterium | reverse complement strand
TGGTTGCCGATGAGATGTTGAGAACGCAAAAGGCGATGCGATCCGACGAGATTCTCGATGACTTGCATATACGGATTCTCCGTGTCACCGAGGATCTTCGCGCCATTCAGCAGCAGTTGAACTATGCAGCCATGCAGGCTCCCGGCGATCCGGAGTTGATGGAAGCACTCTGCCAGTTGCCGGAGATGGATTCTCTTCAATTTCTGAAAGCGGCCCTGGACCAGATGCGTCATTTTCTCTGGTTCTATACTCAGGTAATCACGAATGAATCTGCGGATGCAGAACAATTGCGGCAAACCATCCGACAGGCGCCGAGCGCCGAAGCGGTGGTGAGCCCGCGAGTGGCCGCGGCAAAGAAATTCAGCCAGGCAGCCGATGCAGCCCTACTGCAACTGCTGTCGGATGGAAAAGTCCGCAAACCCAACTAGAAGATCGCGAGCAGTATCCGAGCCATTTTCCCCGAATTTTCCGATTTCCGATTTCCAAATTGACAATTTAGAATTCAGTGGCTGGCAATCACAGTCAAGATCGGAGATTTGTCATGATGAAGAACATTTTTGCTTTTGCGTTACTCGCGTTATCACCTGCCTTGTTCGTCCAGACAATGTTCGCACAGACCAAAAGCAGCGGCAGTGGCCCGTGGAAAGTAAGCGGGGAACCCACGAAAACCGCTGATGGACTGGAATATTGGGACGTAAAGCCTGGAACCGGAGCAACTGCCGAGAAGGGAAAGTCGGTCAGCGTTCATTACAGCGGGTATCTTACGAACGGAAAGAAGTTCGACAGCTCGGTGGATCGCGGACAGCCATTCACGGTTGAGCCTCTAGGAAGCGCGCCGGTGATCACAGGGTGGAACGAGGGCATCATTGGGATGAAAGTAGGCGGCAAACGGCAGCTGCACATTCCACCGCAACTCGGGTATGGAGAGCGTGGCTACCCCGGAGTCATTCCGCCGAATGCGACGTTGATTTTTGACGTGGAATTGCTGGGAGTGAAGTGAGTAAGCTTGATTTTCAATTCTAGATTTGTGATTTCAGATTGAAGGAATGCCAATCCTCAATCTGAAATCTTCCATCTGAAAAGGGTTTACGCTTTAACGACTTTGCCGCTGCGCAGGCAGGATGTGCAGACACGGATGCGCTTGGTCGCGCCTTTGACACGTGCGCGGACCGGGCGCAAATTCACGTTCCAGCGCCTGCGGGAGACGTTGTGGGCGTGGCTGATGATATTTCCGAATTGCGGCTTCTTGCCGCAGATGTCACAAACTTGAGCCATTGACTACTCCGGGTAAGTTGATCTTGAAACTGTAATTTTATCGGAGTTGCAGGGATTTCGCCAAGTCGCCGGTCCGAAGCAAATCATCAACCACAGAGGACACGGAGTAGCACAGAAGTTTTTGCCGAGCTGCCGGTCGGTGGCAGGCGAGGACGACTGTCCCTACGTGGCTATCAATCGGGGATGCGGCGTTGCTTGCGCGTACCGAAAATCTCAGCAACGACGTGGAAATTTCGGTCAAGCTCAACGCTCCCGGAGAGAACGTCTTTTCCACGACGGTCGGGATAATCGAAACGCAGATCTTTGAAACGAACAACGTAGCCGCTCTCCCCGAATGCAAGCGGCTCAGTTTCGGTGATCGGGTACCGGGCCCAGTCCAGATAGACCCTGCCCAGATACGATTTCTTGGCGGCCAGCGTTGCTGGGGTTTCTTCTGGCTTGTAACGGATTTCAATTTCATTGTTGGGGTCGACGTTCGGAGCCAGAGAATCAACCGGCATGATCGCGAAGAAGTTCGAGGTTTCGACTACTCCGTTCCATTGAAATGGACTCAACCAGAATGGATAAGCTGAAGCCCGGATCGGATCGGCGCCCTGATATTGCCGGGCTTCAAGGGCATTAATCGCACGGCGGTGCTCAAAGTCGCGGACACCCCAATAAACGACTATGCCAATCAATGCCACGGTCGCACCGACACGGCCGTAAGGAAGTTCGCGGCGAGGGCCAATTTCTTCACTGACCAAATTGAAGATGACGGGCATGAGGAGGCCCCCGAGCAGAAAAAGAAGGAGGACCGGGTCGACGATGAAGACGATATCCCAGGAGTACCATTTTTCCGAAAAAGGCCAGAACGGGCGCACGCCATAGCCGTTCGTGAAATCGAGAAGGATATGAGTGAGTCCAGCCAGATAAGCGAAAACAAATAAAAGACCCCACCGCGGCGGCAGATCGGGGTTTTTCAGCCTTCGGCCTCGCAAACAACAGATCAAATACACGAAGCCGACCACAACAGCAGATACGACTACCAAGCCGAGAAATGAATGGGTAAAGCCACGATGATGGGCGAATCCGAAAATCGGGCCCTTGAATTCGCCGAGAACGTCGAGGTCGGGCGCTTCAGCCGCGAGGGTGACCGTCAAAGTGGCGAGGGCGGTTTTGCGATTGAGACCAGCGCGACCAAGACAGGCACCGGTTAAGAAATGGGTGACGGGTTCCAAAGTGCGAGGGTGTTTCTCAGAATTCAGGATAGCTGATGCGCATGCATCGACGATAGGCGAGGTCAGTACCGCTCCTGCACGCGACAATGCCAAGCCCCACCTCTCGTAAGATCCCTCGCGCCAAAGGCGGGTTGGGATTACATAACTTCCAAGCGCTAGTTGTTAGGCAAAGCTGCTCAGGGCTTGTTTCTCGCTGGTATGAGAAGGTTCAGGCTATCCGGAATGACGGTGATTTCGGCGGGAAGGGTTCCCAACACTTCCCCGTCGGCTTCGACAAAGATTCTCGAATGTGAGCTTCCGGCAAGCGGCTGACTGGAAAGCGCATGCCCATGGAGTAATTCGATGCCGGGCACGTTCCATCGCACACCTATTAGACCTCTGATGACATACCGCAGGTAGGCGGCTCGGCTACGAGTGTGAAAGAGCACGAAGCGGAGATCATCACGTTCGAGCGAGGCTCCGGGTGCAAGTTCGCGAAGTACTCCACCGAAATCCTGAATGCGGACTGCCAGCAGTTGCGAGACTGCACAACGGCGCGGTTGAGCACCATCCGCAATCTCAACGGCAAACGGTTCCATTCGATGAGTGAGCCAGAGACGGGTTGCCTTGACGTAATACGCCATCATGCCAAGGTGGCGTTTGGCGACGGGATTCAAGTTGTAAAAGAGATGGGCGTCGACGCCGATACCGACGGCGACGATGAAGTATCGCGAATGCTGCTCTCCTTCGCGGGCCTGGTATTGGACACTGCCGACGGCGATGCGGCGTGGCTTGGCGGTGAGAGCAGCATTTGCTGCGCCCGCGGGAGAGAGCGGAATTGCCAGATCATGAGCCAGCGAGTTGGCCGTACCTAAAGGAATCACGCCGAGAGCGGCATCGGTGCCAACCAACCCTTGCAGGACATCATGGATGGTGCCATCACCGCCGCAGGCGAAGATGGTGTCGCAACCGGCTCCAATCGCCGACTTTACCTGCGCGGTTGCGTCGCCCGCGATCTGAGTCGGGGCCGAGGACGCGTCAATGCCCTTGGCGCGCAAAACAGATGCGGCGGCTTCCACGTCAGCCAGCCGACGGCCGTGGCGTCGACCGGAAAGCGGGTTGTAAAGCAGAAGAGCCTTGCGCATCGTCAGGGAGATTGTACGGGAACGGCAAACGAAGCTTGCTCGGCATGGCAAGCTCAAACTGACCCACAACTGATTCATTGCGAATTGTTATGTTTTGGACTACTCTACTCGCAATTCCTGCGGCGTCATTCGTAAGCAAAATCCATTTTCGGAAAATTCGAGGAGGGTCGCGCGTATGTGTTATCGACGGTTGGCCGCGCTCGTGATAGCTCTCTGTCTTCCGGTATATGCGCAAGACCACGCATCTCATGCTCAAGCCAGGCCGGTGACCCTGGTTTCGGGACTTGGGAACCTGCACCATCCGGTCTCGACGAAGAATGCTGAGGCACAGAAGTTTTTCGATCAGGGATTGCGGTTTATCTATGCTTTCAACCATGACGAAGCAGCGCGTTCATTCAACCGCGCTGCCGAACTCGATCCCAAGCTGGCGAGGGCGTATTGGGGAGTTGCCGAAGCAGTAGGACCCAAT
>JAFAGX010000087.1 GCA_019237515.1 Acidobacteriaceae bacterium | reverse complement strand
CGGCGGTCGTGATCGGCTGATCTCCGGAGCCGAGGTCAATGATTTTCAGCCGCGTCGCACCCAGGGAAACTATTTTTGATTCGAAAACACCTTGTTGGTCCGGCCCGCGGTGGACCAGCGTGGCCGTGGCACTGCGAATGCGCTCAGGGCTGGGAATCCAGTTTTTATGTGTAAAGCCGGCTATGCCACACAATGTGGTACACATCTCCGCAAGCGAGGGCTCCGAGCAGCAGCAAATCTCGCTGGATTACTTAGGTTCGAATGGTACAGATTCTTACTATTATCCACTATTTAGGATTCAGATGCTCAGTTTTTCGGAAATGTCGCATGGATTGCAGATTAATCCGCGAGCGCGGTGCGTGGGGACGGCACAGTCGGCTCAGTTCCGGACAAAGTGGCCCACCCGCGCCGTGAAAGGTCCCAAAAGATCAAGTATCCCGCCACGCCCGCAATTGCCAGCAGCAGGACGCCCCACGCCCACTGCTGAAAAACCAGTTTGCCAATGCCAAACAAACATCCGTATACGAGAATAACGCCCAGGATCCAGTCGAACGCATTGCTGCTGAAATAGCGGACTTCAGAGAGTTCCGGTGCCAGTTTCGCAACGTGCTTCCATCCGTAAATGCTCGGATGAACACGACGATAAAACGCGACCAACGTCGCCTCGGATTCGGGCCGGGTCAAGAAGGTTGTAGCTATCCATACCAGGGTTGTAACTCCCCCTGTAATGAGAGCGCTCTTGGCATAGACTACAGCGCTATTCCCTGTGAACTGCACGTTGTGGAGCGCAAACGTCATTGCTGCGGCCGCGATCATCGCGGAGATTTCGCTCCATGCGTTAATCCGCCACCAATACCAGCGCAGGATGTAGACGGCGCCCGTTCCGAAACCAATGTTCAACACCAAGTCCCAGCCCTGCTTGATAGACGTCAACTGCATAGCGGTATAGCCACTGGCGAGGACAAGTAAAACCGTGAACAACTTGCTCATCAGAACGTAGTGTTTTTCGGTCGAATCGCGAACAATAAAGCGTTTGTATAGGTCATTGACAAGGTAGGAACATCCCCAGTTCAACTGGGTTCCGACAGTCGACATAAAGGCCGCCAGAAAGGCCGCGACCATCAGTCCGCGAAGCGCCGGCGGAAGATAGTCGCGAAGAACCATCACATAGCCCTGCTCAGGATTCTGCGCGAAGGCGGCATTCGGATGTATACCGCCATTCGGAGAGTAGACGGCAATCGCGACGAGCCCGGTCACAATCCAAGGCCAGGGCCGTAGCGCGTAATGCGCGATATTGAACCACAAGGTCGCGCCTAGAGAATTCTTCTCATCCTTTGCACTGAACATTCGCTGCGCCACGTATCCGCCGCCACCGGGCTCTGCTCCCGGATACCACGCCAGCCACCACTGCATGCACAGGTAGACGAAAAACGTCAGCACAGGTAAAGTCCATATCGCACTGCTCATGAAACCGAGGTGAAAATCGGGCAGGAAGGCCAGGGGATTGCTGGTTTGAACACCCGTTTGTTGAACGCTCGTCTCGACCGTATGCAAACGCGCTTGCAATGCGCCCATGCCGCCCAGCTTCGAGACGGCAACCCACGCGAGGGCGATAATCATTGCCATCTTCAACACGAATTGGAATAGGTCGGTTACGAGAACCCCCCACAATCCACCGATGAACGTGTACAGCCCAGTAAAGGGGATGATTACGAAAATGCAAATCAGCAACGATGTCGTATGCGGATTCCCCAGCGTGTAATGAAAACCGCCGAGTTGGACGACACGGCCTTCGGCAATTGCTGGTCCAAGCAGAACGGTAATGATATTAATCATCGCCTGCGTCACCCAGCCGAGGATGAAACAATTCATGAACAAGCCGAGATAGATCGCTTTGAATCCTCGAAGGAAAGCGGCTGGGTTGCCGCCATAGCGCATTTCGACGAACTGGACATCGGTCAGGATTTCAGCGCGGCGCCAGTAGCGAGCGAAAAAGAACACGGTCAGCATGCCGCCAACGCATAGGCCCCACCAAATCCAATTGCCTGCAATTCCGGATTTTGCGACCAGGCCGGAGACCAGCAAGGGAGTATCAGCGGCAAAGGTGGTCGCGACCATGGACGTACCGGCCAGCCACCATGAAACATCGCGGCCAGAAATGAAGAACTCTTCTGTGTTTCCGCTGGCGCGGCGGCGGTAATACAAGCTAATCAGAAGGTTGATCAGCAGATAACCAACAATCACGATCCAATCCGTCGAGGTGAGAGGCATGTTGGCTACGAACGCTGACACGCATGGTAACAGAATGGAATTGTCGCAGGCAGCTAAAGGCCTTGTTCATTCGTGCGGGGGGCACGAGTTTCTGCAGTTCTGGAAAGCTAACCGGGGCCTCAGTGCCGTCGCTCGGTTTCCTTTAGAACAGTCGCGAAATTGCGCCCGCCCATCGTGAAGCCTTGTTGAATGTAGCCGGTCACGGCGACCTTGGCGCCGGAACCTGGAACTCCGTAATGGCCGGCAAGCACCCACATGCTGCCGGTTCGATCATCGAGTAAAAAGGCGCCACGGCCCATCGCGCCATAGGAATCGACTACTCGTCCCGCGATGGTTATCTCCTTGCCGGAGTATCGGCCGGGATCGCGATTAATCCTGGCAATGCTTTCACGCGGAGGACATGCCGTAAGCAGAAGCATTGCAACAGATAGAGAAAATACCGAGAAGAGTTTATAACGCATCCTCATACCCTTTATCTCTGTTAAGAATCAAACCGCAATAAAATTAAACCCAACCCGCTTCGTTAAGTTGCAAGGTAAGTCACACGACACACGTTTACGGCAGAGAGGAATTTGGAAATGAAAGCGCCGATGAACTTAGGGTATATGCAGAAGCTATTTTCCTATGACGGATGGGCAAATCGTGAAAGCGCGGCCGCATTGCGCAAGCTACAAGTTCCGCCGGCCCGCTCGGTCGGACTTCTGGCACATATCGTGTCGGCTGAGCGTCTATGGCTGGAGCGTCTGCGCCAGCAGAAACAAACGAATCCGGTTTGGCCGGAGTTCGATCTGAAGCACTGCGAAGAAGAAATCAAAACGGTAGACAATTTGTGGACGGAGTACTTAGGTTCGATCGGGGAAGCTGATCTCTCCCGCTCAGTGGCATACAAGAACACGAAAGGCGAAAACTTTAGCAGCCAGACGCAGGACATCCTCATGCACGTGATCCTGCATTCCGCCTATCACCGCGGGCAGATTGCCGCCGATATTAGGGCTGCGGGCTTCACTCCTGCCTATACGGACTTTATTCACGCGATACGGCAAGGAGCTGTGGAATAGGGCTCGTGGACTGAAGAGAGATTATGCCGGCTGCAACGGCAAGCAGGGCAACCGGAGGCAAAGCGATTAAGGTCAGCAACGGAAATTTGACGGCGATATGTAATCTTTCGGGCGCAATCACAACAGAGCAGAGCCCAAGACTCGCAGCTGTAAGCCATTGCCAACCCAAACAAGCGAAGCTTGCTTTAGCCAGCGCACGCGGTAGCAAACCCGAACTGATCTGAATGTTGGGCGATAAGGTCAGCAAAGCCGGAACCAGAAGCACCTGGTTGTAAACAGTGACTGGCAATATAGCGAGAGTTACGGTTGCAGCAGCGGCCAGCAAATATCCGAATTCGGTCGATCCTTCCGCACAATTTCTATAACGCAAAGCGACGAGCACCACTCCCATGCACATTACGGCGACCGCCAGCCAAGACAGCACAGGTCCGAAAGCGAACCGCAAAATTGATGGATCACTGGCGTAAGAACTATATTCCTGGGCGGCAGCGAGAAACTCTGATATCCAGTGTGGCAGAAGGATTTGTCCTGCGACCGCCAGCGCTACTAATGTGGTTGCGAAGCTTGCCACAAGTCGTTTGCGTCGGGACCAAGACCCCGACGCCCAAACGAGGAAACACAAAACGAATAATCCCGAAAGTTGCGGCTTGATCGTCGCTAAAGCAAGAAGAAATCCGCTTAGGGCGAACCACCTACGAGCGGCTGCGGCTGCGGAGAACGCCAACAAGACCGCAACCAGGCCCGCGAGGTTCTGCATATAAAACTCAAGCATCGCCGGGTACGTGCTGATCGTGAGAACCGCGGCCGAGAGCGTCCACGCAGGGCTTTTTCGCAGTCCAATGGCGTACATCCATGCCGGTATGGTCAATGCAATACCGAATAAGAGCACCCAACGAAAGATCGCCTGCACCGTCCCGAATGAAGATCTCACAAATGGAGCAAGGACAAACACGACATACACGGGATACGCAAAGGCAGCCTGATCGTGTGGATCGTTAGGATTTCCTGGATCGATCTCGCGTCCGTAAAACCCGCGCTGAATCTCTCGAGTCACCTCAGGACTGTAGGGATCACGGTGATGCAGCAATAGCTCGCGCGCGCCGAGCCAGCGCGGATATAGATCGGAATTATTGCCGATTGGAACTGCCTTCGCTTGCGCGACTTGGGTATTCGCGGGCACAAGAATACGCTCCGCCCAGCGCCATACCCCGAAGCAAACCAATAAGCAACCCGCTAGGAAACACCATTGCCGCGTTGATGCTGGCTGAAACTTCACGTGTGAATTTTAAATACTCGCGGCTGTTCCTGCGCGGTTACGGTTTTCGTTTGACTAGAGACTGCTATGACTGCCATCAAGGTGATGGGCCATAAAGGAACGAATGTGTAGTCGGGAAGATGTGCTGCCGAACGGACCCGCGTTGCAGGAATCACAACGCAAGCAAGTGCGAGAGCAACAGCGGCCAGCCATTGCCAAAGCTGGCACGCGAATGCCGCTTTCGTAATTGCGCGGGTAAAAATATGGCCGGC
>JAFAGX010000672.1 GCA_019237515.1 Acidobacteriaceae bacterium | reverse complement strand
ATTTGCTGAGCACATGTCCGAGCTCAATCGTCAACTCACGCAAGCGCAAGCTGATCGCATACAGCTTGAGGCGTTGCTGAAGAGTGTCCAAGCTGGCAGCCCGGATGTGCTCCCAGAGGTGCGGAATAATCCAGTGGTTCAACAACTGAGCACGAAATTGGCGGAACAGCGCGCCGAGCTCTCTCAAGCAAGGGTCATCTACGGACCTAATCATCCTAATGTGAAAAAGTTGCAGAATCAGGTGGATGAGCTGCAATCCCAATTGGAAGCACAAAAGGCTGCCGCCTTAGGCTCGATAAGGACGAGCTACTCCGCCGCGCGTGCACGCGAAACTTTGATGGATTCCCAGATCAAAGGTGCCAGCAGTGAACTCGGAGAGATGGCCCGCTACAATGATCTTAAGAGAGAAGCGCAAGTGAACTCAGAGCTCTACAACAATCTGTATTCCCGAGTGAAAGAGTCAGCAATTGCTGCTGCGTCCAAATCCAGCAATCTCCGTGTAGTGGATGAGGCCCATGTGTTGGATAGCCCCACACGTCCGAATCGCTTGCTGGCGATCGTTGTGGGATTGTTCGCCGCCATTCTTGGGGGAGTTGCCCTCGCGATCATACGCGAACAGTTCGATACTCGTATTTTCACGCCCGAAGACATGCGGGCGTGGATTGGCGGACAAAACGTTGCAGTTGTGCCTCTGTTTTTGGATGCTAATGGCAAGCCTCTACTAAATGGTGCCACGGATGGGGCGGGGGTTCCGCGATTGAGCGGCGCGGCCGGGGAGTTGCCGCCTGCCGTAAGTTTCCTGCTTGATCGTCCGCATTCACCAGAGGCTGAGGCTTTGCGCTCTCTTCGTACTTCTGTTTTACTCTCACGGCCTGGAAATCCACCTCAGGTGCTTCTGGTTGTCTCATCGTTGCCGGGGGAAGGTAAAACCACAGTAGCCGTGAACCTGGCAATGGCGTTGGCGCAACATGGTACTACCTGCCTGGTAGACGCTGACTTAAGAAGGGGCAGAGTTGCTTCCGCGCTTGGGTTTAACGTCAGTGTCGGTTTGACGGACATTTTGAACGGAAACACCTCGCTATCCGAAGCCCTGATGAGCATCCCGAACGTTCCGAACTTGACGGTCCTGCCGGCGCATCCCGGAACTGCGCATGCCGGACAGTTGGTGTGTTCGGATCAAATGCGCGATGTTGTCGCTCATTTGCGTAAGGACTATCAATTCGTGGTCATTGACTCCGCCCCGGTCCTTCCGTTCGCGGATACACGATCGCTCTCCAATGCTGCGGACGGGCTGATCTTTGTTGGGCGCTCGGGGATCACAACCCGCGAACTGGTGCAGCGCAGTTTGGAAATGTTGGACCAGGTGCACGCAGCTCCAGTGTTGGAGTTCGTGTTAAACGGCGCGGATTTACAGTCTCCCCACTATCGCTCCTATCAATACGGTTACGAGTACTACCAGCCCCAAAAAACGGCTACTTCCGGAGCGTGACAATGGCGCAATTTATTCCTTTTCATCTTCCCTCAATCGGCGAGGAAGAGATCACGGCGGTAACGAATGTCCTGCGTTCTGGGTGGCTGACGACCGGCCCGGTGGCGCACTCTTTCGAAAAGGAATTTGCCGAATACATCGGATGCAAGCATGCGCTGGCGGTGAATTCTGGTACCGCGGCTATGCAGTTGGCTTTGGAAGCCGTTGGTGTTCGGTCGGGCGACGAAGTCATCGTACCCACCAATACGTTTACCGCGACTGCTGAGGTGGTGACTTACTTCGGCGCTACGCCGGTGCTCTGCGACAACCTTCCCGATGGCTTCAACATGGATCCCACTGACGCCGAGCGGAAGATCAGCCCCAGAACGAAAGCGATTGTACCGGTACACATTGGAGGCGAGCCCTGTGACATGGCCGCCATCGGTGCTTTGGCAGCTCGCCACCGTTTGCCTGTGATTGAAGATGCCGCCCACGCCCTGCCGGCAGCATTCGAAGGGCGACGGGTAGGAACTATGTCCGACTTCACCGCTTTCAGCTTTTACGCGACGAAGACGATCACCACTGGCGAAGGCGGCATGCTGACCACTGATAATGACGCGTACGCCAAACGTGCTTCCATGATGCGCCTCCACGGTATCGGAAATGATGACGCGTGGAAACGTTATTCGCGCGCCGGTTCCTGGGCATACCAAGTGCTGGAAGCCGGTTATAAATTCAATATGCCTGACGTATTGGCCGCACTGGGCGTGGCACAGTTGCGAAAATGCGAAACGTTTCTGCGGCAGCGCCGCTTAGTCGCGGAACTGTACTTAAGTAAACTAGCCGAGATTGAAGAGTTGGAATTGCCCCCGGTTGGAGGTGCGAACTGTGAGCACTCCTGGCATCTGTTCATTATTCGGCTGAAAAAAGATTGTCTCAAGATCGATCGCGACCTATTCATTGAGGAACTGAAGGCAGTTGGTGTGGGCGCATCCGTCCACTTTATCCCGCTCCATAGGCACCCGTTTTACCAGAAACGCTACGGTTATCAGGCTGACAGTTTTCCAAACGCCGAAAATGCCTTCTCGCGCTGCATTTCGTTGCCGATTTATCCGGACTTGAAGGAATCGCAGGTAGAGCACGTCGTGCAGGCGGTTCAAAACATTGTGTGTAAGTACCGGAAGAATGCTCCTGTGAGTTTGCCATCGACTCGCTGCTAGATGGATGTTTTTCTTTCCTTATGGAAGCCAGCACGGCACTTAGCCTTTGGAATGACTCATCCCGCAAGCGGCTGGTTGATGTCCTCGCAGCCGGCATTGCACTTACCGTCTCATCGCCGCTCATGCTGCTCGCAGCGCTCGCGGTGCGGATCGATTCGCCCGGACCGGTATTTTTCCGGCAGAGACGTGTAGGAAAAAACGGAACTGAATTTGAAATGCTGAAATTCCGGACTATGTTTCACCGCTCGAGGGATGGTAGCGCGCCGCTAACTCGCAAAGGCGACAGCCGAGTGACACGGGTGGGGAAGATCCTGCGGCGATGGAAGCTTGATGAGTTGCCCCAATTCTTCAATGTGCTGCGCGGTGACATGAGCTTGATTGGTCCCCGGCCCGACCTGGCAGAGTTCTACTTGAAGCTGGATTCAACGCGACGTCAGGTTTTGCGCCTTAAGCCCGGCATTACAGGATGGGCAACGCTTCACTTCCGCGATGAAGAATCCGTCTTGGCGTCCGTTTCACCGGAGCGGATGATTGGCTTCTACGAAAACGAAGTGTTACCTAAGAAAATTGATCTGGACTTGTCGTATGCGCGAGAAGCAAGTTTAAAAGGTGATCTGACGATTCTGCTTCAGACATTTGCCGCAATCCTCCCCACCAGATTTGCTCCCCCAACGAGCAGGCATTTGCCCCTCGCTTAATGCGGTATTCTTCGATTTATTTTTTCACCAACATTCATGCACCTGGCGATCTTAACGCAATATTACCCGCCCGAGACCGGAGCTCCGCAAAGGCGCCTGTCGAGTTTGGCGCAACATTTTCGGGATTGCGGGCATTCAGTCACCGTGCTGACGGCAATGCCAAATTATCCCCAAGGACGAATCTTCGATGGATATCGCGGCTTGTACAAAAGATCGGCTGCGGATGGCATTCAAGTGATTCGCTCGTTCATCTACGCCACGAAGAGCACTCGGGCTATTCCTCGTTTATTGAACTACTTCTCATTCGTCTTTTCTTCCATGATGGTAGGCGGCATTGCATTAACACCGCCCGACTATCTGTTAGTCGAGAGTCCGCCCCTGTTCCTTGGGATTTCGGGATATTTATTGAGCCGGCTCAAGTCCGCTAGGCTCATCTTCAACGTTTCCGATCTGTGGCCGGAATCTGCGGCGCGCCTGGGCGTCATCGCGCGCTCCGATATTGGCTACCGTGTGGCTGAATCCTTGGAAGCTTTCTGCTACCGGAAAGCATGGTTAGTAACCGGGCAGAGCAAATCGATTTTGCAGGACATTAACAATCGGTTTCCGAAAGCCCGATGCTTTCACCTGTCTAACGGTGCCGATACCCACATGTTCAAACCTACAGGTGCGCGGGAGACCGGCAATTTAGTATTTCGGAAAGAAAACGGCGAATTTCTTGCGGCTTATGTGGGCCTGCACGGACTTGCGCAAGGTCTCGAGCAGGTGCTCGCAGCAGCGAAATTAATGGAAGCAAACGAGGCTCGATTGTTGCTTGTTGGAGATGGTCCGTGCAAGCAAGATCTCCAGGCTCAGGCACGACGCGGGGAATTGCGTAACGTGGAGTTTTTCGATCTGCAGCCCGCCGATACGATTCCGACATTGCTTGCCGATGTTGATGTTTTGCTGGTGATGCTGAAGACGGAAATTCCCGGGGCCGTGCCCTCAAAGCTATACGAGGCCATGGCAATGGCAAAACCGGTAATACTGGTTGGGACCGGCGAAGCAGCCGAGATCGTGCGCGACTCTGATTGTGGCATTGTGGTTGCACCGGGAGACGCGCAGTCATTAGCTGCTGCATTGCGCACGCTGCGTGCTAATCCTGATCTTTGCCGACGCCTCGGTGAAAACGGTAGACGCGCAGTTCT
>JAFAGX010000415.1 GCA_019237515.1 Acidobacteriaceae bacterium | reverse complement strand
GTCCATCGCCGGCGCCTTCTGGCCGAGCACGAGATTAGTAAAGAAATAGTTGGCATGAGCGGCATGAATCAGCCGTTCGGCAAAACTGCGCACAGTCGGAGCCGGCTTGAAGTCATACTTATCTTCAGGGAAGTCCTCCGCCATCGCAATCAACTTGCGGCCAATATCGTTCCATTGATCGAGCACAGCTTGTGACGTGCTGATCGCGGGTTTCGGCGGCTCCTTCTTCGTCATTTCCTGGGCGTGGGCGCCCATGGCCAAACTGGTAATGCCCAAAAACAACACGGCGAACCTGTGAGACTTTTCATCCTGCTATCCTCCAAGAATTCTTGTGCACGCGTTATCTTATCGGAATCGTCTCGGCTAGGGAAAACCTCGCTTCGAGTTCCATGCAATGGGAACGATGTTGCTACCTGACCGCCCCGTTAATTCGGCTAACGGCGCAACGAATTCTCGATTTTCCTCTTGTACTCCTGTGCCTTCGCAAGAATCGCTTGCTCGTCCAGGGTGAGCACACGGCGATCTTCCACAACCACTTTTCCCCCGATCAATACCGTTCGCACATCCGAAGAATCGAGCGCGTACACCAGTTCAGAATAAACGTTGTACATTGGCGTCGCGTGTGACGCGTTGGTGTCTACGATAATCAGGTCCGCTTTTTTTCCGGGCTCGAGCGAGCCAATCTGCTTTTCCATGTGCAGCGCTCGCGCTCCTCCGATGGTCGCCATTTCCACGACCTGTTCCGCGGGGAGGGCCTTGGGATCTCGACGCGCACTTTTTTGCAGCTTGGCCGCAAGGTCCATCTCCAGGAAAAGGTCCTGGTGGTTGTTGCTGGCGGCGCCGTCAGTTGCGAGCGCGAGCGGTACTCCCGCAGCAAGCATATCCACCACAGGCATCACGCCTGCCGCAGTCTTCATATTGCTTGATGGGTTGTGGGAGCAACCGACGCCGAAGTGAGCAAGGGTGGCCATATCGCCTGCATCCACCCAGACGCAATGTGCACCTAAAACATCAGGCCCTAGCAGCCCTATAGATTCCAGGTATCCAACCGGCGAAAGTCCATGTTTTGCGCGGCTCTGCTCGGCTTCGAAGGGCGCTTCCGCTAGGTGAATTAGGATCGGTGCGCCGTTTCGGCGGGCTAGTGTGGCAGACTCTTTCAACGTGCTTTCGGAGCACGTGTAAATCGAATGTGGGGCAATGGCCGCTACGATCAGCGGATCGCCTTTCCAGTGCTCGAGAAAACTCTGCGTGTAAGCAAGCGCCTGCTCGCGCGTTTTGTTGTCAGGTGCGGGAAAATCAATAATCGTCTCACCCAGCACGCCCCGCATACCTGCTTCTTTTGTCACGCGTGCCACGGCATCTTCGAAGTAATACATATCCGCGTAAGTCGTAATTCCGCCGCGCAGCATTTCCAGCATGTCCAGCCGCGTGCCCCATGCGACGAAGTCCTCGTCCACATTTTTCGCTTCTGCCGGGAAGATGTACTTGCGCAACCAATCGTCGAGCGAGAGATCATCCGCAATGCCGCGAAACAGGCTCATGGCCGCATGCGCGTGGCCATTGATCAGTCCAGGCATGACGATTGAGCCGTGCGCATCGATGATTTTTGCGGCAGCATACTTCGGGGAGAGTTCGCTGCGCGTCCCAACGGCGAGAATTGAATCTCCAGCGATCGCCACCGCACCGTCGTCAATCACCCGCCGCTGTGCATCCATGGTGATGACTGTTCCATTGATGACGAGAATGGTTGCCTTCTCCTCGCCGAAAGCAGGACATGACAACAAAAGTCCGACCAAAACGATCAGGCCAACAAAAATTCTCGCAGTAGCTGTTTCAGTTTTTCCGTTCTTCATCTTGTGCCTTTGCAGAATTACACATCAGAGCTTGGACTAAGAGGTTCGCCAAACATGCCCTCTGCCCCGCGCTCTTCGGGATTGACAAGATATCGCCTCGCCCGCTCAACACAGGCATCTATGCTGGCATCGGTATCGATAACAAGTTTCGGACCATCAATGACTTCCCAAGTGTCTCGGATACGATGATATAGATCAGGCGTTCGATTCTTGGCTATGTGGGACTGGGTCAGGCCCGCCTTCTTCAATCCTGCGAGAGCAGTTGCCTCAGCGCAGACGCATTCCAAAATAGCCCACTTGCTTTCCAATTGAGAGCAGAAATCGATCACGCGCTGAAGCTGATACCGGTGCGAGAACGG
>JAFAGX010000261.1 GCA_019237515.1 Acidobacteriaceae bacterium | reverse complement strand
TTAGCGTTTTTCCCGGTAATCAATAACTGTCCGAATCTCAGCCCCAAATTTTTCTTTCATACGGCGCACAACCGGATCCTGTTCCACACGGCTTCGCCCGCCATTGGATGACGGCCGCGGTGAAGACGCATTCGTAACCGACGCATCAGAAATGATCTTAAGTTTGATGGGTTTCCCCAGAGCCCCGCTTGCAGTCGCAACCATCAACCGCTTCGCTTCGGCGCCAAGCGACATGTCAATCACGGTAGGTGAAGACCTTACTTTGATCGCCAGTTCATTCCCTTCCACTTGCCAGTCCCCGCTCTCCAGCATCGAGCTCAGCATGCGGTGACCGGCAGTGTCTAATGCATTCAGCACCTTCGTGCGTAGATCGCTTGGTTGTTCGGATTCATTCTCCTGTGCCTCAGTTCGGACTTGAGCTTCCGGCGCAGTTTCCATCGCGGCTGCGGGAGCCGCTGCGCCCATAACAACGGGTACGTTTCCGGATCCGGCTGCAACTCTCGGCTTGCTCGATGGGCTTTCCTCGGCAGAAAGCTTGCTCTTGCGGGCCGAATCTGCAGCAAAGGGCGAAACGTAGTTGGAACGAGCGGGCGGGGTACTTTCAGGCCTTCGAACATCCGGAACAATTGATGGTTTCGACGATGGACGAGGTGCCGCACCCGCTTCACTCAGCAATTCCTCAATCGGAAGGAGCTTCTGGGCATGCGCCATTTTCAGCAAGCCCAACTCCAGATGAAAGCGTTGTTCCTGCCGATAGCCAAGCTCGCCATGCGTTCGCAGCATGATTTGCAGATGCCGGGTGAGATCTTCTTCGCTGAACATTGCGGCCACCCGCGCGACGCGTTGACGCTCGTCGATCGAGATTTGCAAAAGGTGCGAATCAGTACCCGCCACTCTTGCTACCACCGCATTTCGCAGGAACCTGACCATCTGGCGCGCAAAGTGGGTAGGACTGTGCCCCTCTGTAATGAGCGCATCCACCAGGCGCAACACTTCGTTGCTCGAACCCTTCGCCACTGCCTGCATGACCTCTTCCAGCACTCCCGAAGGGGCTGTACCCACGAGTTGACGCACGATCTGCCCGGTCAGGCGTCCACCGCAGCATGCGATCGCCTGATCCAGAATAGAGAGAGCGTCACGCATCGAGCCGTCGCCCGCTTCCGCCAGTAACGCGAGGGCATCTTCGTCGGCTTCAACTTTTTCGCGCCCGGCGATGTCGCGGAGCTGGCCGAGGATTTCTTCGAATCGAACTGCCCGAAAGTTAAAGTGCTGGCAACGTGAGCGGATCGTCTGCGGAATATCTTCCGGTTGGGTGGTGGCCAGCATGAAAACGACATGCGCGGGCGGTTCTTCCAAAGTCTTCAGAAGAGCGTTGAATGCCGCGTCTGTAATCTGATGAGCTTCGTCAAGAATGTAGATTTTGAAGCGGTCCCGCGCCGGGCGATACCGGGCGGCTTCGCGGAGCTCACGAATCTCATCGATGCCGCGATTGGTAGCCGCATCGATTTCGATGACATCCACCGAGTTGCCTGCACGAATCTCGAGGCAGGAATCGCAAACACCACAGGGCTCGGCAACGGGCTTATCCGACGAGCGGCAATTCAGCGCCATGGCCAGGATTCTGGCGATGGTGGTTTTTCTGATCCCGCGATGCCCACTGAAAATGTATCCATGCGCCATCCGACCCTGCTCGATGGCATTTTTCAGAGTGCGGGTAACATGCTCCTGTCCTATGACTTCTGAGAACTTTTGCGGACGGTATTTGCGGGCGAGAACCTGATAGCTCATGAAGAAAATCTGATTATACGTGATGATAAGCGGCACGGAGTCCCGGCAGAAATGGCGGCGGAAATCCTTGCAGGACGAGATGATCCAAGCTACCCTTTTAGGTGTTTGCCGGCGGAGGTGGTTATGCAACTCAAACTTAGCACGCGAAATCTGGATGGAGCTTTGGTGGTTGATTGTGTCGGGCGCATCGTTTTCGGTGAAGAGACCGCTTATTTGCGCGATACGGTGAAGAAGTTGATCGCCGAAAAGCAGAACGTGGTCCTGAACCTGTCCGAGGTGAATTACATCGACAGCGGCGGACTGGGGACCTTGGTCGCTCTGTACACTACCGCTCGCAACAGCGGGAGTTCAATCAAGCTAACCAGCCTGACCCAGCGTGTAGGCGATCTTTTGCAGATCACCAAGCTTGTGACCGTCTTCGATCTGTATGACACCGCAGAAGAAGCGGCTGCCGCCTTTCGTAAAGGAGCGGCGGCTTAGTTAGCGGGCCAGGATCCAATCTCCGAGCATCTGCAGGATTTTGGGCGTTTCGGGATCCCATAACGTGGTGTGATAGACATTCGGATAGATCTTGAGCTGCTTGTCGCTGGAGGCTGCCAGTCGCTCGAATTTTACGCAGTCTTTATGGCTGACCACGTTGTCTTTCCCGCCTTGCACCATTAGCAGGGGCATTCGGATTCGCGGAGCGATCGCGCGCTTCCAATTTCTTACCAGCCGCTTGATATCCAGAAGGTAGCCAAAGCCAACGTTCTTATAAGCGAGCGGATCATTGCGGCGAGATGCAATGAATTGCTGATCGCGCGAGCTTTCCTCTAGACGATGCCCAACCAGGCTGATAACCGGCTTGCGATGAGCAAAAACAAAGTAGGGCAGCAGCGAAAGGCTGTTCAGTTGGAACAACTGCCGCTTCTCGATGTCGAATGCCGGCGCCAACAAAATGAGCCCCGATAACTCGTCGTTATGGTCCTTAGCGTAATCCAGGGCATAGTTGGAGCCCATACTGTCGTTGATCAGAAAAATCTTTGCGCCAGCTCGCCGCTTTATGAAACTGACCATCGTTGC
>JAFAGX010000245.1 GCA_019237515.1 Acidobacteriaceae bacterium | reverse complement strand
CTATCTGCAATCGGCCGATCCGAAAACCGAGCGTGTGGCGCAAATCTACGCGCAATACAAGAAAGAGTTGGCCAAAGCCAACGCTATGGACTTCGATGATCTGCTGCTCGAGGCGGTCCGCCTGTTGAAGGCCGTGCCTGCCGTTCGCGAGTACTACAACCGGCGCTTTCAGTACATCCTCGTGGACGAGTATCAGGACACCAACCGCCCGCAGTACGAACTGATGCGCCTGCTGGCGGGAACCCGGCACAATATCTGCGCGGTCGGAGACGAAGACCAGTCAATCTATTCCTGGCGCGGCGCCGATATCCGCAACATTCTTGAGTTCGAGAGCGATTTCCCGGAGGCCAAAATCATCCGCCTGGAGCAGAACTACCGTTCCACGCAGAACATTCTGCAGGCCGCCTCAGCTGTGGTCTCGAACAATATGAAGCGCAAGGGCAAAACGCTCTGGACTTCGCGGCAGGGCGGCACGCGAATCGGCTATTACGAGGCGCCAGACGGCGAAAATGAAGCATTGTTCGTTGCCGACCAAATTGCCCGCTACATCCGCGAAGCTCTTGAGCGAGGCGAGAATCCCCATGCCGCCGTATTGTACCGGATCAACTCGCAATCCCGGCTTTTTGAAGAGGCCATGCGCCGATATCAGCTGAAATACAACGTAGTCGGCGGCTTCTCATTTTACGAGCGTTCTGAGATCAAGGACATGATCTCGTATCTCAAAGTCATCCACAACGTCGACGACTCGATCGCATTGTTGCGCGTGGTCAACACTCCGGTTCGCGGCATCGGCAAGACCACTCTCGAAACTCTAGAGCGCATCGCACTCGAGACCGGCCTCTCTCTGTGGGGCGCAATTGGAGAGGCCATGCAGCGCCAGCTGTTGCCACAACGCGCACTGGCTGCGCTCAAAAGTTTTCGCAACCTGATCGAGGATGCCCGAGCCATGCTGGCGGGCACCTATGTGGAGCACCTGCTACAGACTGGGGAGGGACAGGCGCCCTCGCCTGTTCAGGCGAGCGACGCTCGGCCGATCTCTGACGAGTCGGATGATCAGCTGGTCTTTGATCCGGCATCCTTCGACTTTGGAGACAATTCAGACGGCGATGGGACCTTGGAAGAAGAGACAACCCCCGTTGCGGAGGACGAAATCCCGCAGCCCGCGCCGGACGAACCATTCCGTACCCCCGGGGCGCCTGCCACTACGGGGGAGATTTTAAAGTTCCTGATTGACCGGACTGGTTACATCAAGCAACTCGAAAGCGAAGACACGCCGGAAGCTTATTCGCGAATCGAGAATCTTCGCGAACTCGTCAACGCCGCCATGGACTCGCGCGATCGCGGCGAGACGCTGGACCAATTCCTCGATCATGCGGCCCTGGTCAGCGACGCCGACGCCTACGACGCTCGTGCTCAGGTCACGCTCATGACCCTGCACGCAGCCAAGGGCCTCGAGTTTCCCTTGGTATTCTTATGCGGCATGGAAGAGGGTCTGTTTCCCCACTCGCGCACATTCCTCCAACCCGACGATGTCGAAGAGGAACGCCGTCTCTGCTATGTCGGGATGACGCGCGCCATGGATACTTTGATTTTGACCCGTGCCGTATACCGGCGCAGGTATGGCACCGACTTGCCGGAAGCGAGCATACCTTCACGGTTCCTGGAAGAAGTACCGGCGGAATTAGTAGAGCCCCTAGGCGTCGCCAGCAGAAGTCGCGTGCGGACGGGTGCCCTCGCCCGTCCGGCGGGGCGCAGGCCCGCGGTCCATTACGCGTACGAAGACGAAGATCAGAGCGCAAGCTGGAGTGCATCACCGCAGCGCTCTTCTCCTGTCCGCAGCTACAACTCGATCGACAATATCGCCGAGTTTTTCGCGTCGCGCGGCAAGAAGTTTAATTTGCCCAAGTTGCCGGTAGAAGAGCCTAAAGGCAAGAAGGGCTTCCGTCCCGGCCAAAAGGTAAAACACCCAAAATATGGCGAAGGAACTGTGTATCAGCGCGAAGGAGAAGGCGACGAAGCCAAGCTTACGGTACAATTCCCTCGTTTCGGTTTGAAAAAGCTGGTCGAGAAATACGCCCAGTTGGAGAAAGCCTGAAAACTGATCGGGTAATTTCGTAATTTGGTAATTTTGTAATGGAAGAGTTGAGAATTACCAAAATACCCGATTAGCAAATCTTAAATTCCGGATGGTTCATGGCAAATACTAAGTCACTGACGAAACAAGATCGCAAGAAATCAAAACGCGCGTCGCGCAAAAAGCGCAAGTCGGAAAAGCCGTTGAAATCACGGGAATACGCCCGCGGTTCGCAAAAGCGCAAAGTAAAGAAGATGGTGCGCGGACAGGCGAAACGCTAGGCCCGGTAAACGGCAATTGGCATTTGGCATTTGGAAATGGGCACGTGATTATCGACCAAGTGCTAATTGCTAATCAGGAGTTCAAAAGGATCCATTGGCACAGCCTCCAATCACGACGGAACGCACAACCGATCCCGACCGCACTTCCGATAACCAGCTGTTGTGCTGCAAGTCGATCGATAAGCTGATCGCCGAGGCCGAAGACCCCACCAGGCGTCTCAAGAAAACTTTGGGTCCCTGGTCTCTCATGGCGCTCGGCATTGGCGCCATCATCGGCTCAGGGATATTCGTGCTCACGGGCACGGCGGCCGCTGGTGAATTTTTTCAGGCTCCTTC
>JAFAGX010000234.1 GCA_019237515.1 Acidobacteriaceae bacterium | reverse complement strand
TTCGGCGAGGCGATTTGCCATTTTGGTTTGTAGATGCTGGTCAGCCGGCCGGAATCAATGTCGACGGAGTAAAGCGCAGATGTCCACCAATTGTCTTCGCCTTCTCCATTTGCGCGCGTGCAACATGGGGCAGCTGTAACAGCCAGCTGGCGGCTATCAGGAGACCAGTCGTACTCATAAATGAACATATCGGCCGGCGATAATAATTTCACCAGTCCCGAACGCCTGTCGACCAATGCTATTCTTTGCCGCTGATATTGCTGTCCTTCTTTGACAAAACGTGCACTCTGCTCAATCTGCGAAAGAACAGAGGAGTGATATTGTCCGTCCGTCCGGCGACCATCGAACCGCGCTGAGATCGCCACTCAATGAAGAGAGGGATTTGCTTTGCGTACCGTCCGGGGCGGCAATCCTTAGGTCGATATGTTCAGGCGAGTCCGTCTCTGCCAGGAACGCCAGCTCTTTGCTGTCGGGAGACCAGGCAATTCCAAATTGATTCCTACTGCCGGGAACATCCAGCTTGCCAGGGTTTGCGCCAGGTCTGGCGTCAGCTGTGTAGACAGCATGAGCGTATTCATTGTCATTCCGCACCGTGGATTCTACCCATGCGACCCTTTTACCGTCGGGAGAAATCTGGACTTCAGAGAAGCGGTGCGTTGACATGACGCGGCCGATCAACGCATCGAGATCGGGAGCCTGGGCCGCTGAGGGGATCGCCAGGCAGAGAATTGCAAAGGAGCAGAGGATCTGGGCACGCGCTTCGGACAGGGTGGCGCGCATTTTAGGAATCACGCAACTTCTTCGTAGCCGCGTCATCAATTTGATTGTCATCGCTAATGACAACCTTGTAGTCTGTGACGGCGCTTTCGCGTGAAACCAGACCGTCCAAGACGTCTTCGAGTACCGCAGCCGGGTCGCGCTGATCCGGTGGACCATAACCGCCGCCGCACGGACTGACCGTCCGTAACGTATCTCCAGCTTTGAGTGACAGATTGCTTATCATAGACGGAAGCCTGCGGCGATCAGAATGAGGATTCAAGATAAGATCGCCGCAGGTTCCTACACGGCCACCGAAAATGCCCCAAGGAGCATGACGGTGGCCGTCCCCCTCAACCGAGGCATGGCCGGAGCCCAGGAACATAACGTCCCTGATTGATCCTGCTCCTCCACGCCATCGGCCAGAGCCACAACTGTTTTCGCGCATTTCATAGCGCAGCACGCGAAGCGGATAATGCGATTCAATGTCCTCGATGGGATTATTTCGCGTGTTTGCGTAGAGCGTGTCGACGCAATCCAGACCGTCCTTTCCGAATCGGCCGCCGTAAGCTCCTTCGGTGATATCCATGTAGACCCAGTATTTGTCGCGAACAAGCCCGGAATACGCGACAACTTTCAGATTTCCCACCCCGGCGCTTATGTTCCGTGGAACTGCCTCGGCGAGCGCGCGCATCAGCGTGCTTGCCACTATGTTTCCGGGGCAAAATCGCGCGATGGTTGGCGCAGGAAATGTCGGATTGCAGATCGATCCGGCAGGGGCATGAATGTGGATCGGCCGGATCAGGCCGGAATTTTGGGGAATGTATTCATGAGTCTCGGTATCAAGCAAAATGGATCGCAATACGAGATAAACCGCGATCGACACTGTGCCCTCAAGCGGCATGTTGACTGGCCGGTCGGGAATTTGCGGGGAGGAGCCGGTGAAGTCAATGTAAATGTCCTTTCCCTGGATCTTGACGGAGACCACGATCTTGAGGTCGCGCTTGGCTGGGTCAGGATCATGTTCAAATCCGTCGACAAAACCCTCCGCGGAGTAAGTGCCACCTGGCAAACGGGAGATTTCCTGCCGAAGCATCTTCTCGGAATAATCCATCAGGTAAGCGCTGGCGGCGAGCACGGTGTCGAGTCCCTGCTCCCGCACCAACTCGAGAAACCGTTCTGCTCCAGTTTGGGCGGCCGAAATCTGGGCCTCCATGTCGCCAAGAACCATCTCCGATGCCCGGATGTTGTCTGCCAGGAAACTCCAGAACTGCTGATTTTTTGTTCCGCGCTCATATACCTTGACAGCCTTGAACTGCAGGCCTTCAGCATAGGCATCAACCGCGTCTACGATGCCGCAACTACCAGGTACCAGAGCACCGATATCGAGATGGTGCGCTGTCGTCACTGAAAAGCCGATGAGTTGATTTTCTTCAAAAACGGGGATGCAGAAAGCCACATCCGGGCCGTGCGACGCACCATAGTACGGCGAGTTATGCATGATCACGTCGCCCGGACAGAACTCTTCTCCACGTTCGGCAAAAACCCGCTTGATCCCTCGGACATAGCCGGGGATAGGGCCCAGTTGCAACGGCGTGCTGAAAACCGATTCGCACAACTGCTGACAGTCGGCATCGAGGAGGGCCGCTCCGAAATCCTCCGATTCGCGGATGATGCTGGAATATGACATTCGAGTCAGCTTGTGACCCATCTCGATCGCGATCGTCTCGAGCGACCCCCAAATCACTTGAGCCGTGATGGGATCGATATTGGTTCGCGTTTCCGTTGCGAACTTCGTGGTCATATTCAAGCGTCTGCATCCTCAGATGCGCGGGTGATAACAAGATTTCCGTGTTCGTCAGCTCGTGCTTTCCAATTTGGTGGAAGTACCGTCGTAGTGTCTTTCTGAAAGAAAACCGCTGGGCCCTCGATGCTTGCCCCCGAGGGTACTAACATGCGGTCAAAAGATTCTGTCCGGATTTTACGCAGAGCGCCGTTGACGCGAAAATACGTTTCGCCCGTTTTTAGCCACGCATCTTCCAATCTTTTAGCCGGGGAAGTCCGAAAGCGTTCCGGCAAGCGTGGCATGAGGCCAATTCCAACAACCCGTAGGTTGACCACCTCGATCGGGTTTTGCGGGAACGAGTGACCGTATTCGATGCGGTGCCGATCGTGGAACTCCTCCCAAACGTTGCCACAACCATTCACTTGGCCATGATTGATGGCGATGCGCAGCTCGTAGCCTTGGCCTGCATACCGTAAATCGAGACTCCTCCAAAACCTGATTCGGTCTTCGGATAAGCCATCCTTGAGAAGTTGTTCGCGCGCGGTGGCTTCCAATTGTTGAATGTCATGGTTCAGCTTCTCAGATACAGGATCCGTGGACAGCAGCAATTCCGTCTTCACGAGCTCGTATTTAATGTCCGTGGTCAACAAGCCAAACGCAGAAGTGATTCCCGGATACATCGGTACGATCACCTCGGGTATCTTCAGGTTCTGTGCAACGTCGACTGCGGTCATTGGGCCCGCCCCACCAAAGGCCACGAGACTGAACTTCCTGGGGTCGTGCCCTTTTTGCACGGTGCGGGAACGAATGGCATTCGCCATATTGCTCGCGAGGATGGTGTTGATGCCCTCGGCGGCCTCATGCATTTCCAGGTTCAATTTGGCGGCGAGTTTCGAAACCGCACGAAATGCATTGTTGGGATGGATCTGCATTTCGCCACCAAGAAAATGGTTTTCGTCGAGCCGCCCGAGCACAAGGTTCGCGTCGGTGACCGTAGGTTCGTCTCCACCCAAACCGTAGCAAACTGGGCCCGGGATCGACCCGGCACTTCGCGGACCTACCCGGAACGCGCCACCCGCGTCGATGTAGGCGATGCTTCCGCCACCAGCACCGATCGTGTGTACATCGATCATCGGAATCGTCACCGGAAATCCAGCGATCCTGGTGTCCCGCGCTGATGCTTCTGTGACTCCCGCTTCAGTTACCAGTCCGATGTCCGCACTGGTTCCACCGACATCGAATGTGATCAGGTTCTGACGTCGTATGCGCCGGCCGATCCACTCACCTCCCAACACCCCGGCTGCCAGCCCCGAGAGCAGCGAATAGACCGGCTTGCGCGCTATGGTTCGGGCGGTCGCGACACCGCCGTTCGAAGTCATGATGTGGACGTCGCCTTTTAATCCAGCCGCTTCCGCCCGTTGCGAAAGATTCCGCACGAACGACTTTACCTTCGGTCCGAGGAACGCATTCATGCACGCTGTCGTGAACCGCTCGAATTCCCGAAATTGAGGCGATACTTCGGCAGAGCTCGTAACAAACGCCTCCGGAAATTCTTCTTCGACTAACGCACAAACCTTCTGCTCATGCGCAGGGTTTAAATAAGAGAATAAGAAGCACACGGCGATCGCTTCGACGCCTTCGGCCTTCAGTTCGCGAATGCGAGCCCGAACTTCAGCCTCGTTAAGTGGTGTAAGTTCCTGGCCGTCTGGGGGCGTACAACGCTCTGCGACTGTTTTCCGGTGGCGCCTAAGAACAAGAGGATTCACCTGCCACGGAATATCTTGCATGATCGAATAATTCTGTGGGCGCTGATGACGGCCAATGTGAATGATGTCCCGATATCCTTCGGAAGTAATCATTCCCGTACGAGCGCCTTTGTGCTCGAGCATGGCATTTGTTGCCACGGTGGTTCCGTGAAAAAGGTAATTCACATTTGCAACCGGCACTCGTTCGCGCGAGCAGAGTTTCTGAATCCCGTCTAAGACTCCCTGCGATGGATCCGGCGACGTGGTTGGCAGTTTGTGGACCGCTATACGGTTCTCTGCAGTATCGGCGAGAATGATGTCCGTGAATGTACCGCCTACGTCGACGCCGACTAGAATCATCTTGTTACCTCTGTGGTATCGGTCAGCATCGTGTCTAGACGCAATATGGTATGCAACAGCACTTCGGCGCCTCGTACGCAGTCCTCGTCAGTCGTGAACTCGTTCGGTGAATGGCTAACTCCGGCGACACTCGGCACAAAGATCATACCCATCGGCCCAAGCGCCGCCATCATTTGTGCATCGTGCCCTGCCCCACTAGGCAGCATTCGATATTGCAAGCCGAGATCAATGCAAGATTCACGGATCGCTTTTTGCACCAGATTTGAGCACGGCACGGGATTGATGCGAGAGCGGTCGCTAAAGAACACGTTCACGCGTCGATGCTCTTGAATGCTGTCGCCGTAAGCGTGAAGGTATTCCAGCGTATCCGCCATGTGTTTCGCATCCAAATCGCGGAGTTCGATGGTGAGTTGCACCTCTCCCGGTATGATATTGGTCGCATTGGGAGTCACTGTCATCTTCCCAACGGTTGCCACACGGCATCTCCCCTCAAGTGCGGCTTTTTCTACCATCAGCACGAGTTCACATGCGGCCGCCAGCGCATCCCTTCTCAATTCCATGATGGTCGTGCCGGAATGGTTGGCTCTGCCCATGATGCGTACGTCGGTATAAGTAATGCCTGTGATTCCTTCAACGATGCCGATGGGAATCTTCGAATTGTCAAGAATGCCACCTTGTTCGATGTGAAGTTCTATAAAGGCCGCGATGTCTCCTTTGGTGCGCGCTGCAGCTGGAATTTGAGCAGGATCGCCCCCAATGTCCTTAATAGCATCCGCCAGAGTACGGCTGTTTCCGTCAGTGCGGCCAAGATCATCTGGACCAAGCAGACCAGTGATCGCTTTACTGCCGCACAGCGCATCGAACACCTGTCCCTCTTCATTCGCAAAAATGATAAGTTCCAGCGGATGTTCGGTCGTATAGTCAGCAGTGCGTAAGGCATCGACACACTCAATTCCTGCAAGTACGCCGAGCACTCCATCGTATTTGCCGCCGTTGCGCACCGTATCCACGTGCGAACCGAACGCGATGGGTGCATGTGGCTTTCTGCCTTCTCGCCGCGCGATGATATTGCCTGCCTCATCGGTCCGAATATCCAACCCTGCAGCCTTGAGCATCTCTTTGACGGCGGCTCGGCCTTCAATATCCTCCTGGCTATATGCTAGGCGCGTGAGCCCGGTGCTCGCCAACCGTGATATCTGTCGGATCAGGCTAGAACCGTCGATTTGCGCAATCCGGGCGTGTGTGGTGGGAAGCATGTGCACGGGGCGAGTTCGAAACCGTGCTGCATCTTATGCTTCGGCTCCGGCCTCGCCAATTCGGAAAATCCCTTAAGCAAAATTCACCACGAATCTGAGCAGGTATTAGGAGATCGCCGGATTGCGTTCGCGCACCCGGAATGGATAATGCTGCGCTAATATGCCGAAGTACACCACAACTCTGCTTTCGAGAAGTAGTGTCTTCTTTTCCCAGCAAACGTTCGAATCCCGGTTGGAGTGTGTTATGCGCAGCGTATTGAGGTTCACCACCATAGGTTTGTTCCTGACTTGCCTGGGGTTATGTACCCGGGTCAGCTATGCACAGACCGCGACTGGCAGCATTATCGGAACGATCACCGATAGCTCAGGTGCAGTGGTTGCTGGGGCTATGGTAAAGGTGAAATCGCTCTCCACCGGCTCGGTTCAGACCAGAACCACGACCGATTCCGGCACGTACTCGGTCATCGCGCTGGAACCTGGAGAATATTCTTTGTCGGTCGCGTCCGCGGGTTTCGACACGGTCCAAGCCAATGTGCGCGTGCTGGTTGGCCAGACTTTGAATGGCAACCTCTCATTGCGTCCACAACAAACAAAAGAAGTGCTTACAGTGCAGGACACGGCGTCACAAGTGAACACCGTCCAGTCAACAGTCCAGGACGCGACAACAGCCAAGGAAATTGATGCGCTTCCGATCAACGGGCGCAATTTCTTGGACCTTGCCCAACTGACTCCTGGTATTCAAATCCAGGATGGAGGCAATTTCGATCCTACGAAGAATGGTTTTACCGGAATCTCCGTCGAAGGCCGATCCGGTCGGTCTACGCGTATTGAAATTGATGGAGTTGACGTTTCGGACGAAACCGTGGGTACTACCACGCTGAATATTTCCGAAGATTCGATACAGGAATTCCAGGTCGCTCAATCCACTTTGGACCCAGCCACCAGTCTTACATCAACGGGAGCCGTGAACGTGATTACGCGCAGTGGCAGCAATGACATTCACGGAAGTGGATTTTATCTCTTCCGAAATGACGCAACCGCCGCGAAAGTCGGACCGGTGCATGCGCCATTTGAGCGCGATCAAGCCGGCTTCCGTGCCGGAGGGCCGATTATCAAGAACCGGTTGTTTTGGTTCTTGAATTTCGAGCACACGCTTCAGCATGGCACGGTTGAAACGGCGCCACCCCAACCTTTCACCAACTTCACACAATCCTTTGCAAATCCCTTTCACGAAACCGAGGCCAGCGCCCGAGCGGACTGGAATATCTCGTCCAACTGGCGAGCTTTTTACTCGTTTCACCATGATCAATTCTCGGTAGTCACCGGCTACGGCGGCAACGTTTTTCAGCCATACGGAAATCGCAACCTGACTGACGTTCATACCGCCGCTTTGGATGGCACCACCGGCAACTTCACCCACAGCATTCGCTTTGGTTATCTGACCTTCAGAAACTACATTGTCGACGCCCGT
>JAFAGX010000228.1 GCA_019237515.1 Acidobacteriaceae bacterium | reverse complement strand
ATCGGCCTTCTGCATCAATGGGGCGTGCTGAAGAAAAGACTCGCGGAAAGCGACCAGCTGATTAACGTGGCAGAACATTGCGGAGTGCTGCAAGGGCTTTCATCAACTCTCAGACGTTTATTGCGCATTCGAGATGCTTGGAGCAATGTTCTCGATTGCGAGAATGTTAGTGGATGTTTTTGCGCGGACGATACCAACCCAAGTACTCGTATTGCCCTTTTGCTGGCGAAAGGCCGCGGATTGCCAACCGTCGCCTGTCATCACGGCGCTCTCGATTGCTGGATGGCGCTGAAAGATGTGTCCGCCGATCTTTATCTGGCAAAAAGCGAAATGGAACGCGATTACCTCATCAATATGTGCGGAGTTTCCCGATACAAGGTCGCGCTGGGCGGTCCGGTTGCTTCGAATGTTATTCATAGAACCGGAGCAAACGAAAAGTCTTGGATGGTCTTCTTTACAGAAGCGTATGAAGCGTCTGGCTGGCGAAGCGACGAGCTCTATGGAGATCTTCTACCGCGGCTTCAGTTGCTTGCGGAAAGGTGCAGCTTGAAATTGGTTCTTAAGCTTCATCCTTTCGACAGCATTCGTGACCACCGTCGCAAGCTGAAACGTATTTTGAAAAGTGAAGCGCGAAACATTGAAATCATCGCTGGTTCGGCTACTGCTGATCTTTGGCGAAACACGAAGTTCGCGCTCACATGCGAATCTTCCACCGTTCTGGAATGCGCCGCACAAGCAATTCCGGTCTTTCTTTGTACGTGGCTGCGGGATTGTTATTCGGGCTACTCGGAGCAGTACGCAAAATTTGGTGCGGGTGTCCCGTTACAGAGCCCCGAGCAGATCGCTGACATTCCCGAATTACTAACCACCCGGCAAGCAAGTTATGCGCCAGTGGAAGAAGGCATCAAGCCGGAGACGTTTCGTGGTCTGTTTAATCCTCCGATCAAAGATCAATTGATGCGCAATGAGCCGGCGGTCGCGGCCTGCGCCACATAATCTGCGATGATGGCATCTCGGAATCAGTCCATCACAATTTTCACACCGTCGTTTGCCGATGAAAGCAATACGAATGCGCAAAATCTGACTGTAAAGGAAATTGTGGCGCGGCTGCCGCCCGATATGTTTCGTGTGATCATGCTGAGTGCGGGCAATTGCGATCCGCGAATCGCGGCACGCAAGAGCACCGTGCTGCTGCCGTATTTCCCACACGGCAACAGCGCCCATCTGCTTGTGCGTTCATTGCTTCTTAGTCCCGAAATTTATTTTTATCCGCGAGTTGGACCACTAGACCGAGCGTGGTTCGCGGCCCAAAAACATTTGACGCGCAAAACATGCTTCGTCACTCACGTAGTTTCCTTGCCGTCAGAGATCAATCAATCGGATGCTCTAGTCCGATCGATTCTGCAGGCAAAGGTGGTATTCGCGAACTCCCGATTCCTTGCCCAAACTATACGGCAGAGATTCGGGATAGATGCCGGAACCATCTATAACGGTGTCGACCGCCGGTTCTTCTTCCCAGGTCCTCGCCGCGAAAATCGCACTCCGCTGAGAGTCTTGTACGCCGGGTCGTTGCAGGCTCACAAAAGACCTGAAGTGGTGGTTCGGCAGGCCGCCCGGTTTCCGAATATAAGCTTCGGATTAGTAGGGCAGGGCAATCGCGAGGTGGCGTGCCGCCAGTTGGCGGGCGAGCTGCGATGCAACAATGTTGAATTCCTGGGGCACCTGACACTCGCCCAACTTGGGCAACAGATGCGTCAAGCGGATGTGTTCCTCTTTCCCAGCATTGATGAAGGCCATCCGCAAGTATTAGGTCAGGCGGCCGCGTGCGGTTTACCCGCGATTGCCATGAACTCCTACCGGCCAGAATACGTCGTGCACGGTCGAACAGGTTTCCTGGTCGACTCGGATGACGAACTCACGTCTAAACTCGCGCTACTTATTCACAATTCAGACTTGCGGCACGGTATGGGCGATGCGGCCATTGAGCATTCGAAAAGATTCGATTGGGACCGGATTGCCGAGCAGTGGATCAATGT
>JAFAGX010000182.1 GCA_019237515.1 Acidobacteriaceae bacterium | reverse complement strand
GGCTTGGAGTCCTCGAAGCCGACTTATGACTAGCTATCGCAACAGTAGCCGACGAGAAAAGGCTTTTCCCTGCTATTGGAGTTTTGCGTACTCCGCTTTCGCCTGCTTCAGTATCGGGATATCGGGATCAGCGTTCAGCCAAACCAGAAGGAACGCCGCGTAAGCTTCACGAGCCTTACCGACATCCCCAGCCAGCTTGTAGGCACGACCTAATTGCAGATGGGCGAGTGCGCCCAGCGGAAAGTTCGCCACGATGCCGCGATGGTCGATCATCTTTTGGAATTCAGTAGCAGCCTGCACAGCATCGCCCTCGCGCAGATACGCTTCGCCGCGTACGTACACCGGGTACAGCGTTCCGTGAGAGGGCCATTGTACGGGCTCACCCAGTTCGTATTCGGAAGCCATACTCAGCAGTTCGACTGCTTTTTTGGGATCTCCGCGATCGATGGCAATAGTAGCGCGGATGGTTGCGAGCCAGTAAGCCTGAATCATGGTGTCACGCTCGAATTCCGCAGCGACTTTGTCGGCAAGAGCGGAGGACTGTGCTGTGTCGCCGCTGCGTGCAAGGGCTAGGGCTACTAACAGTTCAATTTCGGACTTGGAGCTCAACGACATGGCCTCGGCGGCAGCTTTGCGAGCAAGCGCGGTGTTGCCGAACTCGGCTTCCCGGAAGGCTTCGTTGGCCTGCCAAAGTGCCGCCGTGTCCGCGGTTCCATTTCGCTTTGCCGATTCCACCGCCTGTCGGGTAAGCTCGCGTGCCTTCTGCAAATGCCCATTGTAGGCTTCTGTGTCAGAGTCATCGGATAGCTGCGCATCCTCCGCTCCGGGTTTTCCCTTCGCCCACGATGACTGCTCTTGCATCGCAGCGGGATCCTTCTCCAGAAACGCCAAGTGATATCGATACAGGTGAAGGTCCGGAGTCTCCAAGTTGCGCCTGCTGGCCTCGTCCAAGGCTGCTTTAGCGTCTTTGATTCGATCTAGAGAAAGGTAATCGTCGGTAAGATTTCCGTAGGCTATCGCATCGTCGGGTTCAATGCGGAGGCTTGCCTTGGTTTCTTCGGCTGCCTTCTCGTATTGTCCGAGAAAGATGTAATTGTCTCCCAGGTTGTCATGTGGAACGTAATCCGCCGAATAAGTGCGTGCCCATTCGGCATAGGTCTGAATAGCCTTATCGATTTCGCCAGTTACATAATTATAGTAGGAAGCCTCGATGAGGAACCGTTCCCGCTGGGTCGCGCGGTTTCGTAACTCGTAGGCCTTCTGAAAATTCTCCCTTGCCAGGCTCGGCTCGTTTAGATTGCTGTAAAGTCCGGCCAGCGAAGCGTAGGCGACCGCGAAGTCGGGATCCAGTTCGATCGCTCTCTTCCCATAGGGTATCGCCGCGGCGTCTCCATGTTCCCGCTGCGCTCTGCCCGCCTCGCTGTACTGCTGCAGAGCTTCCAGAGATGGGGTTGTCGCCTCCGCCAAAGGCTGGTTGTATTTTGTGACCGAGGCCAGTGACTCACCCAGCTTTTCGCGCAACTTCGCCACGGCCTTCCCTAACACTGCGAGCACCTCCTCTTTCCGATCAGCGGTTGCCTGTTCCTCTGCCAGCACATCGCCGTTTTCGCAAGACGCCGCCCGCAGCCCCAAGACATACTCTTTACCAAGTGCCGAAATTGAACCGCCGATGTAGGCCTTGCTCTGAGCGCGCTGGCAGATCTCGCGCGCCACGTCATTGGTGATTTGAGTGTTGGGCGGACGAGTCATCATGGTCAAGGTCGCAGCGACTCTGCCGTCGGAAAGGATATTGAGAAATGGCGATTGGCGCAGAGAGACGGAGAGTGCCTGCTTCAGGGTGATATCGAACACGGGATCGCCTGTGGAGTTTGCGAAGTCGGCGAGCACGACTGCATCCTTTTCGTCGAGCTTGGATGCTTGCGCCGCACGTCTGTGCGACAGACCAAAGATGATTGCTCCCAGCAAGGCAAGAGCGACGATGAATCCAATTGGAAGCGCCAGCTTCCATGCCTCGTTTCGGGATAAGAAGACTTCCGAGGGCTGCGTGGCGATGGGTTTGCGGCTTGCCGATGTTGTCGTGGCCGTTTGGTTGGTGGCTGCTCCAAGCTGTTTCAGATCATCGCGCAACTCCGAAGCGTGCTGATAACGCAGTAGCCGGTCCTTTTGCAATGCCCTAAAAATAATCGTGTCAAGTCCGGCCGGCAATCGGGGATTCGAGTGTGTCGCGGGCTGTGGCCATTCGTGCAAAATGGCGGCAAAGGTCGCGCCGACCGTCTTACGGTCAAACGGCAAGCGCCCCGTGGCCATCTCGTAAATCACGACTCCAAAGGAGAACAAGTCCGTTCGCCAGTCCAATTCCTCACCCTGTACCTGCTCCGGAGACATGAAGGCGATGGTGCCAGGGGTATCGCCCAGAGAGGTGAGATCTTGAGCTGTTGTGGTGCTGGCTTCGAGGAGATTGTCTGCTCCGCGCAGGTCAATGTGCGTCGTTACTTTTGCCAAGCCGAAGTCAAGGACCTTGACGTCTCCGCGCCGCGTCACGAAGAGATTAGAGGGTTTGATATCGCGATGAATGATCCCTACGGCGTGTACTGCCTCCAAAGCATCGGCTATCTGAATCGCCAGTAAAAAGGTCACGGACGTGTCAAGGGGACGCCCGGCAATACAGTTGTGGAGCAACCTCCCCTCGAGCAATTCCATGACAATAAATGAGTCGCCATCCTCTTCACCAATGTCGTAAATCGTGCAGATATTGGGATGATTTAATGCAGAAGCAGCCTTAGCTTCACGGCGAAATCGCTCCGCGGATTGGGGATCTTTCGCCAAGTCTGCGGTCACGAACTTCAGAGCTACAAAGCGGTCGAGCCGGGTGTCCTGGGCCTTATAGACGACACCCATCCCTCCGCTGCCGAGCTTTTCGACGATGCGGTAGTGCGATATGGTCTGGCCGATCACTTGAGCAAAGTCCTGCAGATGGGGTAGTCGATGAAAGCAGTCAACGAACTTCCTGGAGTGACCAGGGTCTCCAAGGAGAGTTTACCTAACATCCCCATTAGCAGTCATTGTCGGGACGAGGGGCCCCCCGAAACACGGAAACGACCCAGAAACCGGGCTTCGAGTCCTCGAAGCCGACTTCTGGCCAGTCTGGTTTGCGAAGTTAATTTCTGACTAGCCGCGCTATCGGAGTGAGCGCGAATCGATACTCAAAACCCACTTAGCGAATCTTTTCGCTCCATTCAATCGCTGAGAGTGGCGGCTCCAGAAATGCGTTCGGCACGTCCAAAGCTGGTCTTTACCGCCCGCTGGCTCTGATCGACGGTGTAAATGCCTCCGGCCAGATAGCGTACCAGGAACCAGATGACAAAACCGACGAAAACTCCAACAAAAATATCCGGGTCCATGGAGAGTGCTCCTCTTCGCCAACATACACGAACAGGGGAGATCTGATCTGCAAGAACTTGTTCACAACATGTTGAGAGAGCAGATTCTCGATGGTTTAGTAGGTTCTCTGCCTCGGCCAGCCACCATCATCAGGCACGATTCTTCAGCGCCTTCCACGTGCTCGGGTAAAACTTCGTAAAATACGCCCTTAGGCGCAAAACTTTCGGCGTACCTTGTGGTTTAAACCACCAGAAGTTGAGGAGAAACTATGTTTAGAAACTGTTTATTCACTCTCACACTCGCGGGTTTCCTATGTGCAGGCACGTCAGCCGTTCTGGCGCAAGATAATGGTGCCAGCGGTCAGGAAGCACCACCCCCAGGCGGTCCAGCGGCACATGGGCATGGACCCCATCATATGGATCCGGCCCAACATGCGGCTATGCTGGCCAAGCACCTGAAACTCAGCTCGGATCAGCAGTCCAAAGTTGAAGACATCTTTAAATCAGAACAGTCGCAAATGGAGAGCTTACATTCCGCCACTTCTCTGTCACCGCAGGATCGTCATTCCAAAATGATGGACATTCACAAAACTACGAGCGAGCAGGTTCGTGCAGTGCTGAATCCCGACCAGCAGAAGAAATGGGATGAAATGCAAAGCCGCCGAGAAGAGCGGATGCAAAGTCATCACGACCAAGGCCCCGGCGGTGCGCCCAATACCACGCCGCCTCCGCAGTAGGTTTACCCCAAGGGGACGGGTTTAGGTGACTTATGGTAGTCGGCAAGAGTCGTCCGCAGAAAAAAGCCGCCGGAGGTTAGTCCGGCGGCTCAGTCTGCAGTGCCTGCGGTTGGAATCAGTCGATGCTGATTTCTATTCGGCCGTCATGCATCAACTTTTGCACGAGTGACTCACCATTCGTACGTTCGTAACCTTCATATGGCCGTGCTCGGTGTTGTTTTTCGTCATGTGCGCATCGCTGGCGGCATCTTTCGCGTCTTCTTTTAGATTGTGAGCCGCGGCATTGGTGACCGTCCCAGTCGCAGAGATGGTATGGCCCACATGATCCGCGAGTGCAACCGTATCACTCTTCAGTTCCCACGTGCTGCCGTCATTGGCAGTCAAAAGGAACCCATTAGAGTCATCATTTGTGAGACACCCGGTCACGGTTCGGGTGCCGGCTTTCGATTTGCCCGCGTCACTGTCATCCTGTGCCAGCAACCAGGTGCTGCAAGTGGCAAGAATGACGAACAACAGTAAACGGCTAACTCTGAAATTCATTGATTTCTCCTTTGCTTGATCGGACGGGCCACTTTGATGTCAAGGGTTCCAGAGTAGTTGTTCCGTGAATGGACGGGTTGCACTGGAGCTTAAAATTTTGCCTCTGTCGCAGGCCATAGGGTTGTGATTTTGCAGCATCTTAGAGTTCGGGGCTGCTCGGTTTGGAAAAAGACCTTCGAATCCCGGGACGAGGGTTGCGAGACGAAAGCGGGGCGGAAAAGCCGCTGCCACAAATCGCAGTCCGTTGGTTACAGTTAGGTCCCAAAGCCTTTCTGGACGAACAAATCGAGACCGCGCGGACTGAGCAACAGGGCATCAAGGATCGTATCCGCACCAGCATTGAGAATTACCTTCGGATTTCCATCCTGCGGAACTCAAGCTGAGTTTGCACCATTGTCTGCAAGACATCTTTCGTTCCAGCTTTCATCTCACGATGTTTCTAAAATTCCAAGGAGGATATTCGATGGAAAAAGAAAGCAAATTAGGACAAAAGCCAAAACCGCAGAACTATGGGGAGAATAACGAGACGGATCGAAACGAACCGCAACGCCGGGAACCAGAACCTCAACCCAAGGAAGAAAAGCGAGCACCTGGCCAGAGTGAGGACGGCGCCGAACCGCAGAGAAAGCGCGCATCATGAGTGAAGCCTCTGATCAGATGATGGCGCTCCTGCAAGAATTGGCAGGGCTGAAAGAGATTGATTCGACCCAACGCCCGCGAACCCGGCAGCAGAAAGCGGAGGCTACCGAGCGGCAGCGTCGTCGCAGAGAGATCCACCGCCAGATTAAAGCGGCCGCCAAACGCAATAAAATGTCCGACGCAAAGCTGTAGCGAATTGCGAGCTCGATCCGAATACTAGAGATTGGTTTCGACCAGCATGTCCCATTTCTTTAATAGCCACTCGGGAACATAGCAGCGGTTCTTATTCTGTTTACACCATGCTCGCAACAGATCTGAATTCGCGTACTGGTCCTCGCGAAGGGACAACGACTTCGTACGTAATTCAAATTCGGTTGGGGTCACGGAACCCGCTACGACCTGCACCGGTTTTCCCCAGTTAGGATTGCCTCTTTTCCTTATGGTTGAATCTTTCGCTTCCCTTCGGGACGGCTGTATTGGTTTCATGACACGTAAGAGTACACAATAATGTTGGTCGAATGAGCACCCGATTGGGCATTCCTGATTACCAAAGAGTAGCTTCCAGCGACCTAGTTTCGCTAGTTCCTGAGTTGGCTTCGATCAGAGCCAGAAAAGCCTCTCTTTGCCTAAGGGGTTCATCCAGTGAATACCGTATTACTTCACGACTTAGACCAAAATAGAATTACACCATCGCCAAAATAAACGAGGCGTCCAAACGGAGTAAGGGGTCGATCTTGAAGCTGTGCGGGTGCATCCATATGGCGGACGGTGTAAGGCGTGCCGAGAATAAATGCTAAACCGTGCCGGTATTGCGGGCAGCCGGAAGTGTATACCTCGCGCTTTCGGGGGCTGCGGGACAGGGCGATTTTGATGTTTCTTCTCCGCCCGGTGCGATGTCATCGATGCGTGCGGCGTTATTATCAATCAATTTTCTCGCCAACAAAGAAATTGATCAGACGAAAAGGCCGGGCGCGCATCCGGCAACGGGTACTTTACCGCTACGTGAAATATGGTCGGTGAACTTCTGACCTCTTGAGTTTTTGGACCATAGTCCCGTATCCTCATCTTCGGCAAATAGCAGCAAAAAGTCGGTTCTCAATATCCGGTCAGCACCGCCTGGCTTAAGGAGTGGCAATGAAACACCCCTACGAAGTCTTGCAACAGAAGGAAACAGACCTCAGCCGCGTCCGCAACGAACTTGAGAGCCTGCGGATCGTTGCACCTCTTCTTGCGGAGGAGATGTCTTCCGATGAGCCGACCAAAAAGCCGATGACAGCGGAGAAACCGCTTGGCACCGATTCGGAGGCGACCGGAACCGAGGGTCTAGCGGCTCGCCCGAGTTTCTGGCAATCTCTCAAAGAACGAAAGTAGCCACTTCGCAGGCAACATCGAATCCTGCGGCTGGAGAGAGCGTTGTTGCCGGGAAATAGTCGGTGCCTACAGCCTTGAAACCTCAAGCATCCTTCATAACTTTGCTTGCTTGCGGGCGACCGCTGGGTCCATGCGCAATCTCGAACTCTACGTTGTCGCCTTCATGCAGGCTCTTGTATCCATTCTCCTGGATTTCGCTGTAATGTACGAATACATCCTGCGCACCGTCGCGCCCGATGAACCCATATCCCTTGCTGTTATTGAACCAGATCACTTTGCCCTTCATCCGTTCCATGTTGCCCACCTTTGGCACTGAACGTGCCACTAAGATGATGGCAGTGAATCGAAGTTGGTCCATACGTATGTTGCCGTAGTTCTGATGTCGGGCCTGTGCAAAAGCGACGTGGTGCCTTCATTTTCAGGAACTGGCATAACGAAGTCAAGGCGTTATTCGCGGTATCGATTTGTTACGATCAATGA
>JAFAGX010000173.1 GCA_019237515.1 Acidobacteriaceae bacterium | reverse complement strand
TCTCCCTGGTAAGCCGCTTCCGCTGTGGGGAACGAAGCTTGCCCGACAGCTTCAACCATCAAACAAAAGATCAGGAGAAAACCCAAGCGAAGCATTCGCGGGCACCAAGCGTCTTTCAGGCTAGCGCAGTGAGCAACGAAGCCATCATGTGATGCTCTGGTCTGAATGTGAGATGCCCGTCCAGAAGCGGGCCTCACGGCAGTTTCTGACATCGCGAACGTGGCGTAAAAACCGCTGGCGCCCTTTGGAGGCCGACGAATGCCCTTCCAAAATTTTCTTTCATTCTGATGTGAACACCTCCAACCTGTTCGTGAGCTTCAGCGTCCTAGAGGTAATGCAACAAGGCGTGTCAATGTATGCGATCAGTAATCTGATCGTAATTCTCGGGCTCATCGTTTATGGTGTCCGGCTGTTCATGGAATATTTCCTGGAACGGCGCTGGGCAAGAAACATGGCCGCGCTGCTGGGCGGCACAGGGCTTTTGTTTCTTGCTTTCGCTCTGGTATTCACGCCTACGAATGCCGCTGCCATCATATACGTTGCCCAAGCTGCGGTCTGGAGAGTCTTGCTGGCCATTAGTACAGCTTTCCTGCTCGCCGCCATCATCGCCTTCGGGCTAATCACTTACTTCAAACCACTTCGGCTCTGGCACGATCGGCGGGCCGGGAGGCAGCTGAATCGTGAAGTTGGAAAGATCCCCTGATGATCTTCCGGCCGTCCCGCAGCGTAGTGACCCCGCAACTCAGGTTATCAAGTTCCCCGGTAAGGTAGCTCGCAAGCAGGAACTTCGGTCGCGGTCTTGGGATACCCTGCGGAAGGTTGGGCCGGCTATCGTGACCGGAGCCGCAGACCTGGATCCGTCAGCAATCGTGACAGCCACGGTCATCGGAGCGGCTTTCAGTTTCCAGCTTCTCTGGGTCGTACTGTTGTGTGTTCCCTTCCTGCTTGCTGCACTTGATGTTTCCACCCGTATCGGAATCGAAACCCGCAAAGGCATCTTTGACCTCATTCGAGAGAATTACGGGCGTACCGCAGCCGCTTGCGGCGCCGGGGTGACGCTGGTGATCAGTATGGTCGTGATCGTCGCCGACCTGATGGCCGTCTCGGATGTGTTGTCGATCATTCTGCACCAGCCCCGCATGTTTTTTGTTCCGTTGATTGCGTTCAGCGTGTGGTACATGCTGGTCTTCCACGATTATCGGAAGATTACACGGGTCCTGGTTTGGTTCTCCCTGCCGGTTTGCCTTTATCTGCTGGCAGCGGGTTTCACTACCCCTTCCATCAGGCAGCTACTCTCCGGCTTCTTTGTTCCCCACCTGCACGGTCGTGACTACATCGAGGGCATCGTTGCGCTGTTTGGGTCCCTGCTGACCCCCTATATAGTTCTTTGGCAGACCAGTTCACGGACCGACCACGGTCATGAACATCATAGGGCCGACTCAATTATTGCCACCATCGTCACTTTCGTCTTGGCTGCGTCCATCATCATCGCCGCAGGATCGGTGCTCCACCTGGCACACCCTTTAGATATGTCTACTCGGGATGCAGCCGAAGCCTTGCGCCCCGCGGTTGGGGAGTGGGGAATGTTTATTTTTAGCCTCGGCATCATCGGCGCCGGCATGGTTGCTTTGCCGGTTTTGGTAGCCTCGATGTGCTACGACGTCACCCAGGCCCTCGGTTGGAAATACGGCCTTAGCCAACATCCGTGGGAAGCCAAGCGGTTTTATCTGCTGATCTCGGGCACGATGTTCCTGGCGGTCGTCGGGAATTTTTTCAGGATCAACCCTGTCACGGCTCTTTACTGGTCGATGATTCTTGCGGGAATTCTGCTGATCCCCACGCTGATTTTCATCATGTTTGTGTCGAATCACCGCGGAATCATGCGTACCACCAATACGCTTTGGCAGAACATCTTGCTGGGTGCAGCAACCGGCACCACGGCTGTGGTGGGAATTGTTTATCTTTGGGAGAAATTTAGATAAGCGGGACCTCTTCGCGATACACCCGCTTTGCCCCATAACTCGCAGCTTGAGAGAAATGTCATCCCGACGCGCTCAAAGTGTGAGGGATCCTACGAAATATGGAATAACTTGCAGGCGCAGACGGGACTGGCACTCCTCTGAGCGCCTTTGTCTTCCAGACACTCGCCCCTTTTTGGCACAGCAACTTACGCGCACCGTTTTGCCAAATGCTCTTCGCCTTTGATTTCCCTTTGTAGCTGCAATGCATTTCGAATCGCGTGTCCACCGACATCGTTGTTGAAATAGATATAGATTTCCCGCAGTTTCGCGCTCCAGCTACCGATCAGGTCTGTCCACTGGCTCAGCATTTCAGGCGTGTACTCACCCTGATAGCGGCCGGTTGCCCCATGAAAACGGATATAGGTGAAATCTGCCGTCAATACTTGTGGTGATTTTTGCCCGCCCCAATCATGGATGCACAGGGCCACATTGAATCGTCGGAGCAGGTCGTAAATTTCGGTCTGGTACCAGGTAGGATCCCGGAATTCGAACACGCAAGGCTGCTTGCGCGGAAGCGCCCGCAAAAAAGTTTCAAGTCGCTCCCCATCGATGTGCCAGTTGGGCGGCAGTTGGAACAAAATCGGCCCCATTTTTCGTTTGAGCAGTCCCATTCGTGACAGGAACGTATCCAGGCCTGCTTCGGAATCTCGCAGCCGCTTAATGTGCGTTAAAAACCGGCTGCCTTTTACGGCAAAACAAAAATCGGACGGCGTCTGATCTCGCCAGCTCTCAACCGCCGATTCGGTCGGAAGACGATAGAAGCAATTGTTGATCTCAACCGTTTTGAAGTGCCGGATATACCAGGAAAGATATTCCGAGCTCTTCAATTCCTCAGGATAGAAACAGCCTCTCCAGTGCTTGTAGTGCCAGCCAGACGTGCCGATTCGCACTTGTGCTGAGGCCATAGGCGCACCTCAGTAATGGATGTTTTCAGTAATTTCTAAGTTGGATGCTTATTTGAACCGGCGTAAAGACAGCGAGCAGTGCTAAGACGTCTACGAGATGATTCCCAGCAGGCGCATTGTGCTCATGACGGCCATTAGTGTTACAAAGGCCATAGTCGTCGCTTCAACCAACCATCCAATCATCCGCTGAAAGCGGGTTTCCGCGCCCACCCTGTTCACTGCTGCCTCCCTGCAGAATGCTATTTGCTATGCCCTCAGATTGCCCGATCGGCTAACGATCCACAATGGCTCATCGGTGGCAAGTACCGCCTGTTCGGGTATTTACGGTCGTAATCTGTTGATGGTAACCACCGGCATCCTGCGGAACTGGTTCAATCCAGTTGTTCGATGTGATGTATACCCTTGCCCGTCTTAAGCAGGTAGGCCATGTACACGACGATGGCAAGGTTAACGGTCAGGACGAGTATGTGAAACCAGTTCTGGCGATGAGCCAGTTTGTAGATTTCATATGGCAGATAAAGCGAGCCTGAGATCAGTGCGATCCATTCTGCCCAAGCCCTTGCGTACCACAGCCCATAAGCCTCAAGGAAGCGAAGCGCCGAGTAGGCGAGGCCAGCGCCGGCAATTGCCCATAACTTGGCGTCCGTCAGTGTGTCTGCCCAATCTAGAAACCGCTGGGCAAAATGCCCGTCTGGGCTTATGTGCAGCAGGTGTAGCAGTCCATCTGCGAAATCCCAGGGATCTCGATGCACCCAAAAAATGATCACTAAGGCAGCACCAAGCACAACCAGGCCCTTTGCCAGTTCGATCGTCGCGATCCCACGCAGCGCTTGTAGCGTGTGGTCATGTCTGTGGCGCGACAACTCGGTTGTGCTGTGCACAGTGGAGTGCATAATTCTATGATCTGCCAGGCTGCAGCAATAATTGTTGCGCGGGCGTAAATATGCGGCCCCGCATCAATAAAGTACTTATTAGCGAAGTCAGACCTGATGCCGCAAAAATCATCGCCAGCACGACAAATTGGTAAATGGCCGCATAAATCGGCCGCGCTCCGGACAGCAGCATTCCTGCCATCAGCCCCGGAATCCATACGATGCCAAGCGAACGCAGTGAGTCGATTGCTGGAATCAGACTGGCTTCGAACGAGGCTTGCACGTAAGGTGACACACTGTTGTTTGCCTCTGCACCCAGAGCCAGGGCGGTCTCGATCTCGCCCGTGTGCGCCAGAACATCAGAGCGGAAGCGGTTCAGAGCGAGGCTATTCGTGTTCATCGCGTTTGCAATGATCATGCTGCCGATCGGCACCAGTGCGGTAATCGCCGTATCAATGACGCCAACCCATGTCATTAATGCAATGATGAAGCCTGCCCCGCATGCGATCGCCCAGACAGAAACGTGGAATGCGCCAGGCACGCCCTTCGCTCTACGCGCCGACGTTGCCCCGGCCGCTACTATCATACCTGCCAGCAGGAACACGCTAGTCCAACGAGGACCCCGCAGCAATACCAGCAGTATCGATCCCACAGCGACGATCTGTACGAGTCCTCGCACCATTGCGACGATGGCTTCCCATTCGAGATGAACCTGTCGCCTTCGGGCGAGAAACACCACAATCATCGCGGCCGTCGCTGCCACTCCCGCTTGCGCCAAACCGAGCGCCAACTGACTGCTGAAAAAAGATTTAAGCATGAAGTACCTCGGCCACCAGCCCTGAACGCACAATACGTCCGTCCTGGATCAGCAAAGCACGTTCAGCTACTCGGGAAGCTTGGGCAATATCGTGAGTCACAAGTATGCAGGTAAGCCCATGGTCTTTGACAATACTCCGAAGCAGGGTTTCGACTCCAACCTTAGATGCCTCGTCCAGCGCAGACGTGGGTTCGTCCAAGAGTAGCAGCACAGGAGAGTTCGCGAGCGTGCGGGCAACTGAAACCCTCTGCGCTTCTCCGCCAGAGAGATTCGCGACATCACGAGCGGCATAGCCTTCTAATCCAACCCGGACCAATAGTGTTTGAACGGTTTCCGCGGATAACTTTTCCCCCCGCTGCAAGGGTCCGAACTGCAGGTTTTCTTCTACCGTTCCCGGAAACAGGTACGGCCGTTGCGTAACCATGCCCAGTTTTCGTCGCAGCTCACGAGGAGCAATCTGTTTGTAGTCGATCCCCTCAACGTAGATCGTTCCCGTTGTAGGTTCATCGAGCCGGTTGAGCAAGCGTAACAAGGAACTTTTGCCGGAGCCACTGGGCCCCACAATCGCCAGAACCTCGCCCCGGCTGACTTCAAAGTTAACGTCTTGCACCAGGATTTTCGGGCCCACTACTCGCGAAAGATTTTCCGCGCGCAGAATGCAGGGATTTTCGGAAATGCTCACGGTGGTGTGATCATCTCAAGAAGGATCAAAGAGCAGTTTGGAGCTGCACGTCACGCATTTGCCCGTTGCGCCCGAACCGCAGCCCGCAGTTCCGCCAATATTTCCTGGGCCGCTTTTCGCGCCGCATCCTGGTGAGAAACATCGAAAGAAATTGCGCCCACACGCGCGTGCCCGCCCCCGCCGTACCGCTCGCAGATCTTCGCTAAATTCACAACCGGTTCGGCTGGCGCCCAGGGATTTGACCCCACTGAAACCTTCATGCGAAAAGTGCTCTTACTTAAACCGATGCTATAGATTGAGTCCGGCTGCAGGTAGTAAGGAACAAATTTGTTGTAGCCTTCCAAATCCTGATCGCTGATGTCAAAGAACAGGGTGCCATCTTTGAGTTCTGTACGTTCACGCAAAACCTCAATTGAATGTTGATGCCGCTCCATCAGCGGCGGCAGCAGGGGCGCGACAAAAGGCTCTTGCAAAATTTCGCCCAATGGCTTCGTCGCCAACAGCGGAATAAGGCGAGGCACGAGATCCGGATTCTGCGTCGCTTCAATGATCATGGTCAACTTCATCGCTGGCTCGCGCATCTCGACTGCAGTCCTGGCATCCGGATAAAGCGCCCCATCAATGATGTCGGTCCACTTGACCAATTCAGCAACCGGTGCAGGATTGAAGCCGAATCGCTGCTCGGCGATGGTAGCAATGAAGCTCGTGCAGGATTTGAAATCCGGATCGTAGAACTTGCGATTGCTCTGGTCCTGCTCAAAATGCGCAGCATCTGCCGGAGTCAGAAACGCGCTCTCATGGTGGTCAAACCACCACGTGATCTTGGCGGAACTCGAATATTTGAAATCAACAATGGCGTTTTCATCGCCAGTGAAATCGTTTTCATTAAACAACGCCCCGGCGCGGTGCAGCAGGCCGGAGAATACGAACTCAACGTCGTTGCGAATTCGTTCGCGATAAAAGCGCGAGAACAGTGCGGCGGAGGAAGCGCCGTCAAAGCACTTGTCGTGATAGAACACGCGAACTTGCAAATCGGCTCCTATCCTTACCTGCCTCGACCTTCAATCGATGCATCGAGAAAAAAGGGAAAGACAATAGGAATGCCATCCCAAGCGCTGTTCTGTCAAGCCTGGCACCAGCACTAAACAGAAAGAGGTGAGCCTTCAGGCTCACCTCTCGCTTCACCTGCGCAGAGCCGCAGCATTACACGGCGCTCGCCTGCTTTTCCGCCATGTCCCCAATTGCCGGCAGCTTGAACATCTGTCCTTGATAGGCCTTAAGGATCAGGATCAGCCAGATCACGAACCCTCCCAAGCCGATCAGCGGCCACAGCAAAATCGTAAGCCACCCGAACAGTGGGATGTGGGCCACAATGTTGAGCACGATCCATAACGCGATCCATGCAACCGCGAAGAAAATATTTTGAAAGGAGTGGAATCGGATAAATCGGTTCCGGTTATACGGAGCCATCACCAGGAACAGGATAGACGGGATAATGGTCACATAGGCGAGCGCGCCCGCAACATTATCTGTGAGCCCGCCCGTGCTGGCTTGAATGGTGGCAGGTGCTGCCCCGGCCGCTGCTCCTGCTGCTCCGCCGGCAGTTGCCGGGCGGCTGCACGTTGGACACGTGCTGGCCCCAGCCGGGATTTGAGCTCCACACGAAGTACAAAATGCCATGGTTTAAACCCCCCGAGCACAGTTTGTGATGTGAGCTTGCGTTTGTGGCTTGCTGGCAAAATCGCTTATCAGCGTACTACTTTTCGGCAAAATGTCCAATGACAGGCACCTTAAACAACTCGCCTTGCAAAGCTTTCACAATCAATAAAAGCCACAAAATCACCGCTCCCAGGCCGATGAGCATGGCTGCTAGGGAGCCAAGAAGGTAACCGTATCTCGGAACTAACGCACATAGCCAGAAAACTGCGCGCAGAATCAAGCCGCTCGCCAGCAGCGCTACCGAAAACGAAATCGACTGCAGTGAATGAAACCGCACCAGGGGCTCATGTTTGAACCGTCTCAGGTTCAGGAAGACGACCGCAGGCACAAAAGTGAAATAGCTCAGGGCGGCAAACAGCCTCTCGTTAGCGGAGCCGTTGCTCGCTGCGCTGGCCGGAATGATCATTCTCCGGCCGCACTTAGGACAGAATGCTGCCTGTGCAGGCATTTCGGCATTGCATTGCGGACAGGAAATAGCGATGCTGCTCAGCACCCGTGCGCCTCAGTTTTTCCTCTTGCGACAATCTTCGCAAAGACCGTAAATCTGGAAAGTATGGCGAGTGGTTTCGTAATGGTACTTGCTTCCAATCTCCTGCTCAATCCGGTCTACTTCGGGCGAGAAAAATTCGACCGAAGTACCGCACAAAGTGCAAACCATGTGATGGTGGCTGCGACGGTTGTATTGATGTTCGAAACGCGCGATTCCATCGTGAAACGCGACCTCGCTTGCGAGCCCGCATTCGGCCAGCAGCTTCAATGTCCGGTATACGGTGGTAAATCCGATCCGCGGATCTTTTTTCTGCACCAGCCGGTGCAGCTCATTGGTCGAAAGATGCTCCCGGGTTTCCAGAAAGGTGTGCAGAATCGTATCCCGCTGGGCGGTGTGTTTGAGGCCAACCCGCTTGAGATGCTGGTGCAAAATCGTCTGGGCCTCCCGCATCATTTCACGCGAGATGCTCGGCTGGTCATCGATGCGCCTCTGCAACATGAGTACTCTGAATGATACTGACCTTTCGCGAATGCGCCAAGTTGAGGCGTTTTGCGGGCGTGAACGAAGTAGGAGCCCGCAGCCGAAATCCCGAGCGTAGCCGAGGGATCCGGTTGAGGCGTTTTGCGGGCGTGAACGAAGTGGGAGCCCGCAGCCGAAATCCCGAGCGTAGCCGAGGGATCGACACAATCATCCCGCGCCCCGCATGCTTCGCTATCAATTCAACCGGGCACGATCTCACGATACAATCGAGAATCCCGATGGCCACCAGCACTCCTGTTCCCGCCCTCCAAAAGAGGCATTCCCTGGTCGTTGCTGTTTGCTTGCTGGTAGCGCTGCTGCTAGCCATTTTCGCCCTCGGATTCGGGCTACGTTCCGCTGTCCGCTCGGCCCTTCCGCAACTTGATGGCACGCTTACGGTGCCAGGCCTCTCCGCACCCGCAAAAGTCATTCGTGATCAGCATGGCTTTCCGACCATCCAGGCCGCATCCCTCGACGACCTGTTCTTCGCTCAGGGGTATGTCACCGCACAGGACCGCCTCTTCCAAATGGACGGCACACGGCGTTTCGCCGCCGGTGAATTGTCGGAGGTTGTCGGAAACGGTCAACTGGATCATGATCGGCAGCAGCGAATCCTCGGTCTGCGAGTCGCCGCCCGAAAGACAATCGAGAATAGTTCCGCTGAGGAGCGATCGCATTTCGAAGCCTATGCACGAGGCGTAAACGCTTTCATCGAGTCTCATCGGAATCAGCTGCCAATCGAATTTCGCATCCTCCGCTATTCCCCGAAGGCGTGGACCAGCGAGGATTCCGCGTTGATCGGCGCGTATATGATCGAAGAGCTTTCGACGAGTCCGCGCCACACGCTTACCCGCGAGAAAATTTTCGCCAAGTTAGGGCCGGAACTGACCAACGACCTGTACGTGAACTCCTCCTGGCGCGATCGACTTCCAACCGTCTCTCGTCCGAACCTCGACCAGGAAACACCGCCCAAAGCCCGACAGAAAGCAACCACCTCACATGATGCCCTCGCTGGCTCAGTTCCGATCGCACATGATCTCACCGTGAATGACATTTGCGCCGAATTCCCGCAGGAGAGAGTTTTCGATGATCGGCCGATGGCGCTCGGATCCAACAGCTGGGTCGTTTCCGGTGCACATACCGTTACAGGCAAACCATTGCTGTCAAATGACATGCATCTTGGACAACAAATGCCCAACCT
>JAFAGX010000160.1 GCA_019237515.1 Acidobacteriaceae bacterium | reverse complement strand
ACTGGCCGTGTCCGCCGGTCTGCTTCTTATGACGTCCCTGTACGTCAGCCTTGCCCCGAATCGTCTCGCGATACGGAACTTTTGGCGCCTTAAGCACCACTTCCGCGTGGTAGCGCTTCTTCATCTTGGCGACAACCACTTCAATGTGTTGCTGCCCAGTCCCGGCGATGAGAAATTCTTTTGTCTGCGGATCGCGAAAGAAGCGGAGCATGGCATCTTCTTCCATCAGCTTATGAATGCTCGGGCCCAGCTTGTCCTCGTCGGCGCGACTCTTAGGTTCGATCGCAAACGTGATCGCCGGTTCCGGCAGATGAACTTTCGGATACTGAATGGGAGCGCTCTTGTCTCCAAGCGTATCCCCGGTTAGCGTGTCTTTCAGCTTGGCCACCGCTCCAATGTCGCCAGCATGGAGCTCATTGACCGGCACCGCAGTTTTACCCTGCATGATTGAAATATGCGATAGCTTTTCTGCCGAGCCGCGCGTGAAATTCTGCACCGTCGCATCGTTTTTCAGAACGCCAGAAAACACTTTGAAGTACGAAATTCGCCCCGCGAAGACGTCGTTAACGGTCTTGAAAACATATAAAGAAACGGGCTCGGCATCGGTTTCATGTCGCCGTGAAGGTTCACCGTTGCCCGAAGCCGCCGCCTCACCTTGTACCCACTCGTGTTCGGAAGGGGCAGGCGTGTAATCGACAATGAAATCCATCAGGTGGTCCGCGCCGATGTTTCCTAAACCCGATCCGAAAATCACTGGAAATATTTTGTCTTCGCGGATGGCATTGTGCAGCGCCGGAATCAGATGCTCCTCAGGAATTGTTCCCTTTTCAAAGAACTCTTCCATCAGGGCATCGTTTCCCTCGGCAATCATCTCCACCAGCTTCTCGTGTGCTTGCTGAGCTTGATCCTTCAAGTCAGCCGGAATCTCGCCTTCTTTGCCTTTGCCGTTTCCGCCGAGTTCATACGTGTAAGCTTTCATGCTCACCAGGTCGACGACTCCAGTGAAATTTTTCTCGCTCCCAATTGGCAATTCGAGCGGAATTACGGTTCGCCCGAAAGCCTTCGTCAATGACTCCAAAACCCGGCCAGCATCGGCTCTTTCGCGGTCCATACGGCTGGCGAGAATCACGCGGGGAGTGTTAAATTCTTCACAATAATTCCACACCCGCTGGGTGACGACCTCGACCCCTGCTACGCCATCTACCACGACAATAGCGGCGTCTACCACCGGCAACACCATCTTGGCTTCGTGCACAAACATGTTGAACCCAGGGGTATCAATCAGATTGATCTTGCTTCTGCCCCACTCGACGTACACCGTGGCTGCCGAAATCGACATCTGCCGCGCGATTTCTTCTTCGTCGTAATCCGTGGTCGCCGAACCATCATCCACGCGGCCCAAGCGCTGAGTCGCGCCGGCCGTATAAAGCATCGCCGAGACCATCGAAGTCTTACCGGCTTTTCCGTGGCCTACCAGGGCCACATTGCGGATGTTCGCGCCTTCGTAAACTTTCACGGGACAACTCCTTCAATTGAAAACTGCGTAGCCGAGCTCGAACGGTCGGATCAGCTGTCCGCCTCTGAAAAGATGAATCTTCGGATGTTCACTGCGGCGGGCCCATAAAGAGTTAATCAGAGGACTTCTCTAGGCCAACGTCCAATGCGTGCCGAAACTTAGGATGCTAACACAGCAGAAAATCAAGGCTCAACTCAGGTTCCTGAACGCTGAGACGTTGGGGCCCGGACCAACTCCGCTCGTGCGATATGATTCTTTAGTCCCGAGTTTCCGGAACACAAGGAGAACGATGGCCTATGTTCCCTCAACTTGTCCGATTCACCGACCTGGGCTTGCTTCTACTCCGTCTTATGGTGGCATTAGTTTTTGTCACCAGCGGTTGGAGCCACACAACTAAGGCCGATGAACGAAGCAAAAGTATCGGCATGAGCAAAGGCTTTACTTTATTTCTAGGCGTTGCGGAAATAGCAGGCGGACTAGGCATCGCTTTCGGTCTTCTGACTCAGCCCGCAGCTATCGGCTTAATCCTGATCATGCTGGGCGCGATCCAGAAAAAGATCTTTGTCTGGCACGTCGGCTTCTGGGGAGAGAAGACGTACGGTTGGCATTATGAGCTGATTTTCGTCCTCATCAACCTAATGATTCTGTTTACGGATGGAGGCGGATACACCATCGATGCCATTCGTCGATAAACCTCGCAGCAGTACGCGCTACACTCGTATGGAAAGCCCAGTGGGCCCTCTCCTGCTGGTGGCCGATGATGCGGGACTGAGAAAAATATATTTCGAAAACGGAAGAGATCGCGCTTCTCCAGATTCCTCCTGGGCAGAGGACCGCAAATATTTCAAGGCGATCATTTCACAACTGCGATCTTACTTTACGGGTAAGTTAAAGGACTTTGATCTGCCGCTAGCGCCCGAAGGTACTCGCTTTCAACTTGACGTCTGGCAGCGTCTTTGTGAAATCCCTTACGGGGCGACGATGTCATATGGTGAGCTCGCCCGGCGGGTTGGCAATCCCAATGCTTCAAGAGCAGTTGGGCTGGCAAATGGCTCGAATCCGATACCCATCGTAATCCCTTGTCATCGGGTCATCGGAAGCAACGGCAAGCTCACCGGCTATGGCGGCGGCTTGCCGATAAAAGAAAAGCTGCTTGCCCTCGAGCGAGGCCAACTGCGCCTGCTGTGACCTTCCCTAGTTTTTGAGTTCACGCAAGTCGTCGGTTAAGATAAATCGAGAAAGCCAGTCCAGCTTTATCAAGCACAGCTATGAAGAATATTTTTCAACTAACAGCGTCTCTGATTCTTGTCCTGACAACATTGACCCACGCGCAGGAGCCGGTCAACCCGGTGCTCCGGCCCCCCAAAGGGGCGAATGTAGCCATAGTGGTCTTCGAGGATTTGGAGTGTCCCGACTGCCGGCGCGCTGCCCCGCTGCTCGATGAGGCCGCCAAGACCTACAAGATTCCGCTCGTGACCCACGATTTTCCGTTACCGTTTCACAAGTGGTCATTCGAGGCGGCCGTCATTGCACGATATTTCGACTCCCAATCCAAGCAGCTCGGGCATGAGTATCGGGATTACATGTTCCAGCATCAGCCGGAAATCACAGCGGAGAACATGCGGGCGTTTTCAGAGAAATTTGCTGTTGACCATAAAACCAGCCTTCCCTTCGTAGTCGACCCGCAAGGCAAGCTGGCCGCCGAAGTCACCGCCGATCGCGATCTGGGCAAGTCCATTCATTTAGAGCACACACCCACGATGTATGTTGTGAGCAATCGCACCCAGGGAAAACCGTTCGTGGAAGTTGTCGATCGCAGCCAGCTGTTTCAGTTGATTGATGCCATGAAGGCAGAGTGACATTGGCTGCATTTGGCACTTAGCATTCAGCCATTGACGGAGCTGCTCGAACCAAAATTGCCGAATTGATCAGCCTCGCTCAAAGGCATGTTTCTTTTCCAACTCCTCCAATCCCGCGCGGGCATCCGCTTCGAATTTCTGTGACTGTGTCAGTAAATGCGGTGTTGTGCTCGCAAACTCCCCTTCCAACTTGATCAGCCCTTGCCCGTCCAACCCACGTGCAACCTCCAGGACGTGAGCAGGTGTGCTCTCAACGTATAACGCTTCGGTCGGATCGCTTATCCAGGCTGATGTCTGGTGCCGCCAGTTCTGCCAATAAACTTTTCGCTGCAGCAATTGGGAGATCTCTCCGTCACTGGCCTTTCCGAAGACCCATTTGTCGTTTCTGAAATCGTAGTGACGGCTGGAAAAATTCACGGGCACAAGTTTGCCGGATTTCAAGAACTCCAACTGGCGCCGGTCGACTTCTTTCCGCAGAGCGTTGATCGCTGGCGCCTCCGCATCTTTCGGCTCGAGCGAAGGCATGACCTCGTGTACCGTAGCCGAAAGATTCACCGCGACCGGCGCATGCAGTCCCTCAGCGCTCTCTAGCCGCACGTCACCGTGCAACACATAAAAATCTGCGCCCGAAGTAGATTTGTGAAAAGGCCAGTCGAAGCGGAAGGACAATGGAAGTCCAGTCAGGGTCACATAGATGTGCTTTGTTTCGCCAGCCATCGCGCAGAGTATCGCCCTATACACTTGGGCTCGGCAGCCATTCTAAATTGCCTGCGTTCTCCGTGTCCTCTATGTTTGAAACCTTGACACCACAGCGGACAGAGGACACAGAGCCGGCCGATGCAGGGAATTCCCACTTCCATGGCTCTTACAGCCTAATTTGGTGGAAGGTGTTTATGCTGACAACTGTTTGCGCCGGCTATGTCCCACAGATTACCTTTCTGATTCCCGGTTAGACAGGTACATGTTCTCGCATTCCTGTGTTCCTCCGTGGTTCGAAGATGCCAGACCATAGAGCCACACAGAGGCTGCCGATGTAGCGGAGCCGAATAGTGTTAATTCCCACTTCCAGGGTCTGGACGACTATTTTTGCGAAGGGCGAGAGCGCTAGCAACGTGGGCGCAACCGGTCTGGCCCACAAATTACTTTTCTGATTAGTGGCGAGAGAGGTAACACATCGCAACGCGCTACTTTCCAGCTGCAACTGCCTTGCTGGCTTGGGCTTGCGGCCACACTACAGCGATCTTCGCCACGGCATCCTGGATGGATCGGCCGGTATCGAGATTGGCATCAACAGCCGGGTGCCGCTCGCCGTCTGTGTGCATCACGAGCACGCGCGTGTTCACGTTCGACTTCTTCACCATGTAAGGCAGGTGATGACGGTCATTTTTGCTGAGAGTTGCGCCGAGAACCACCAGATCATAGCTGCCCTGGCGGAGTGCCTGCTCGGTCGCTTTACGCCCGTGTGCGGTCTCGACCTTATGGCCCGCAGCCTGAAGTGCAGGTGCCTGGGCCGTGAGCACTTCTTCATCACCTTCGCAATACAGAACTCTCAATTGGGACGATGACTTGATTGCATCCGCCATGGAATAGAGCCAGCCTTTCTTGCCGCTCTATCACCGTAGCAATGCCGACCCACGACGAGAATGTCACCGAAGGCCACGCCCCAAAGGTGCACAATCCGCCATCCAGTCACAATGTTGAAGAGGGCTTGCGCAGTTCTTGGGCTGATGTATTATCTGTGTCGCTATAATGTTGCACATGAAATCGCGTTGACGGAGGCATTCACGTGCGTGCTTTGGCGGTTTGCATCCTTCTCCTGGGCCACCTTGTTTTCACTAGCCGCGGCCTCGCACAGCAGAACGATTCCGATCAGAATTCAGCAACCGCTTTTTGCGATTTTGAAGATGGGCAGGAAATCAGTGTCCGTTACAGTACTGCGCCGATCAGTTCCAAAGATGAACCACGAAATGGCAAGCTGTGGATTCCCGGTGGCAAACCCATGACTCTATTCACGGGCGCTACCGTGGCGCTGAATAACACAACGATTCCGGCGGGCGCTTACACGCTGTACATTATCCCTAACAAAAAAGAATGGACGCTCATTGTCAACAAGAATGTCACATCTGGCGCCGCTTACGACGAACATCAGGACGTGGCGCGCGGGCTCATGGATCTCGGTGAAGTTGATTCCCCACCCAAGCAGATACAACTGTCTTTTGCTCACACCGGTCCCAAGGTCTGCAGCATTCGTGTTTACTATGGCAAGATTGGCGCCTTTACAGAATTCAACGAGAAGTAAGCCAGTCAGCGCTCGTATTCTTTGACTTTTCCATCAACTGCGACTGCGACATATTTTCCGGTCTGCAAGTCTCTGAATTGCACCACCCGATGGCCTTCGCGCGCCAGCTGCCCCCATCGGCTCGGCTTTTCCGAATTCTGTTCGATTGCCTGATATTGGCGTCCATCCATATCGAAAGAAAGCATCTTCAATCGCTGATAGCTGCTGCGTTTGACGGGAATTTTCTTGCCATTCACATCGACGACTGGACCGGCCCACATCTGCCCGGCGATAGAACTCAGAAGCACTGAATCAATCATTTTTCCCACTCTACGCACAAAAATCGCTTGAGTTCGATGTTTCGGAGGATTGAACGGTATCAGTGGACATTATCTCGCTTTCCACCATTAATCCTTGTGGTTCTTATCGCAGATGGTTCCTTTTGCGTCTCTCACGCTTCCCGTGTTGGAATGGAATAGTTGAGCACTTCGGAACCGTCATGCCTCATCGCGTCTGTCCCTGGTGGCTGGGATACTTCCTTCTGAATCCGTTTCGTCGCTTCAGCCAAGACCCACAAAAGATTCTCCATCCCTACGTTCGGGAAGGCATGACCGTGCTCGAGCCCGGGCCTGGCATGGGATTTTTCACGCTGGAATTATTGAGATTGGTGGGGAATTCGGGCCGGGTGATCGCGGTGGATGTTCAACCGAAAATGCTTGCAAGACTGAAGCGTCGTGCGACAAGCGCTGGTTTCGCAGATCGCCTCAATGCACGTCTGGCCTGTCCAGACTCTATGAACATTAATGACCTGCGTGGCGCAGTGGATTTCATCCTCGCATTCGCGGTAGTTCACGAATTTCCAGATGCTCTGCGCTTCTTTACCGAAGTGGCTGCCGCTGCAAAGCCCGGAGCACAGCTCCTCCTCGCAGAACCCAGTGGTCACGTCAAACCAGCGAGATTTGAATCAGAGCTAAAGGCAGCAGAGCAGATTGGATTCAGAGTGGCGGGACACCCCGCGATCAGTCGCAGCCAAACCGCCCTTCTACAGAAATTGTAGAGGCCGTTCAGTAGCCTCTATCCCACTTTGCATCGTGAACGATAGCGTATTCATGAGTGATCTGGCTCAATCGACCGTTGTGTCCCACCTGTTTACTGTCTTGGTTCTTAACAAGGAGGATTCCGCGTCCCACGAACTCTTCCCAGCTACTAGCCATCAGCTACTCACTACTGCCTTTCAGCATTTCCACCACCCGGTCGAAATCGTCCAGGGTGCCGTACTCGATCACGATTTTGCCTTTCCCTTTGCGGTCGCTGATGCGCACCCGGCATCCCAAAACCTGCTCCAGTTGAGTTTGGATCGCCCGCACATTGGGATCCACCCACCGCGCAATGTTCTCTTTTTCGGGGGCGGAATCGCCAGGAATGTTGGCATAGTCGACCAACGCCGTCAGCTGCGCGACCGAGAGTTGCTTCTCTACAGCCTCTTTGGCGAAATGTGGAATGCTCTCCGGATTGGCCAGCTGCAGCAGCACACGCGCCTCACTGAATCCCAGCTTCCCCACGCCAATAAGTTCCTGTACTTCTTGCGGAAGTTTTAGCAGCCGCATGTAATTCGAAACTGATTCGCGAGAGCAGCCGGTT
>JAFAGX010000121.1 GCA_019237515.1 Acidobacteriaceae bacterium | reverse complement strand
CGAAGCATAGGCTGCGATCGAAGCCGGCGAGGATGCACTCAGAGAGCTTGGCTTCGAGCAGGCTCGCGTGCGCCATCATGGGGAGATCGTGCGCATTGAGATCGCGCGTCAGGATCTCGGCCGCGCGTTCACGTCCGAAATGGCGGCGCGTTTGGTGCCGATCTTCAAAAGACTCGGATTTAAGTACGTCACCCTGGACTGCGAAGGATACAGAGCGGGTTCGATGAACCTGATTCTCCCAAGGGAGGTACTGCCGGTTGACGAGATCAGGAACGCAGATTGAGTCTACTTCGCGACCATCAAGTTGGCGCGTGATTGGGGATACACAAGATATGCGAATTGCCTACATCGAGTGCTTTTCCGGGATCAGCGGCGACATGACGGTTGGCGCACTTCTTCATGCCGGTGTTCGTGAGGAACTGCTTCATCAGGCCGTAGCTGCCCTCAACATTGGAGCCGAATTGCGTGTCCGGCGCGTCGATCGCAGCGGCATTTCAGCCACGAAAGTCGACGTGCTGGTAGACGGTAAAATCGCCGATCGTGTCGAGAATTCAGATCACGGGCACCGACACGACCACGCACATGCTCACGACCGCAACCACAATCACGGTCACATGCATTCTCACGCCCACGGCCATGATCACCACCACCACGGCGCTGCGGGACACCGGGAAACACGTTCTCTCTCAACCATCAAGAACATCATCCGCAAGGCTGAAATTGCGGCCCCGGCGCAAGAAATGGCCATTCAGGCATTTGAACTTCTGGGGGAAGCTGAAGCCGGAGTCCACAACGTCCCAATCGAGTCCATCCATTTTCACGAGGTTGGGGCAGTCGATACGATCGTCGATATCGTCTGCGCGTCGGTTGGGTGTCACGCCCTCGCCGTCGATCGATTCCTTTGCTCTCCACTCAATGTGGGAGGAGGAACGGTGGTGTGCGCTCATGGCGAGTTTCCGGTTCCTGCCCCGGCAACTCTGGCTTTGCTAAAGGGCGCGCCAGTCTATTCATCCGGAATCAAATCTGAACTGGTCACGCCCACGGGCGCGGCCTTGATCCGCGCGCTAAACTGTTCTTTCTCTGCGTTTCCATCCATGCATGTTGAATTGATCGGCTACGGTGCGGGATCGCGCGAGTTTGAGGGACGGCCAAGCGTCGTGAGGATTTCGGTAGGCGAACAGAATTATCAGGCAGACGTTTCAAATGGCGACCCTCGGGCTGAGTTCATGCTTGCGAACATGCCGAGCACAACTCGCGGCATACCCCGAAGCGATACGCGAGTTTAGACTCGTGCCGGTTCGGGAGTTTCCACGATCATTTTTTGACTCCCTCCGCTTTCGCCAGATCGGCCCCGGGATCGCGACGCAGATCTCCGTTGAGAAAATCCTCGGTTTCCGGCAGAGCAATTTGCACGTTGCAGTCACGTTGCAACTGGAGCCGCAGGCCGGAACCCCCGCATCCCAGAACGTGTCCCCCTTTGGTGCGGTCTTGCGAAAGAAAGTGAAGATGATAACCGGGGATACTTAAGGTTCTTGCATAAGACGGCGTCCAGAACCCGACCAAAGTTCCCGAAACATCAGAAAATCTGAACTCGGGCTGAACAGCGGCAGCGTTGATCAGCCGAAAGCCTTTTTCAGCCTTGCAAACGGCACGGGTCTGCATGGCGTCGAAGTGGCCATCAATCCGGATCGAATAAAACATGTTCTCAGAGTCGCGCAGCCGGTCGAGCTGGGCGAGTAGGCTTTCATAATTGGGACAAGGCCCAAGCTCAATCGGCGTGTCGGGAGAAAAACTGGTGACAACAGCGAATGGACTCAGGACGTCGTCGCCGACCTCCCGTACAGACCCGTCGCCACGGACCTGGTACACCTCACCTCCAAGGACGACCATCTCACCGTCCAGGTTCTCAAATGTTCCCAGCCCAAGGTCGCCGTGCTCCCGCAGCGTTCCAACCCGCACCGCCCCCTGATAGATTCCCTCGACTAACGCCGTTGAAGTCGAGACTTGGTATATTGTGTGCGCGTCAAAGCCCAGATAATCGGCCAGAGCGCGGTTGATAATGTGGCTTACGGGCTCATCGGTTTCGTTTGATCGGCGCTGCAGGAGATCCCACAGTCCGTCCCGAACCACACAATTGAGTTGCTGCATGATTATTCCTCCGATCTAAAACATTCAGTTGGACTCTTCCCGGCAGGCTCCTCCGTCACTCCCCGAACAGCGATTCACCGCTACTAGCTCGGAAACCAGGAGAATAGGCAGCAACGGAGTCTAGAAGAATGCATTGGGTCGCAGATCCTTGATGAGCTGGAGGTTATCCCGATAGTCGACCGGAACTCCTACAATGACCGGTCCGGGCATTTCCAGCGCGTTCTTAAGAGTTGGTGTGATGCCGTCCGGAGAGTTGATATACATCCCCCGCGCCCCGAACGATTCTGCAAACTTCACAACATCGACTGGTCCGAAATCCACTCCGGAAGAACGCCCGTACTTGGCTACTTCCTGGAAGCGCACCATGTCGTAACTTCCATCGATCCAGACGATGTGGACAAAGTTGCACTTCAGCCTGACCGCTGTTTCCAATTCCGCGGCAGAAAACAGAAATCCCCCATCGCCGGAAACGGAAATCACCTTCTCACTCGGACGGACCAGACAAGCGGCGATCGCCCAGGGCAGGGCTACTCCAAGCGTTTGCTGTCCATTTGTGATGAGAACCTGGCGGGAGCGGAAGCTGTACAGATGGCGCGCCAGCCAGATATGAAACGAGCCCATGTCGGAACACAAGGTCGTATCATCGGTTAACAGGTTCTGCAACTCATGGACAAGACGCATGGGATGCACCGGCATTCCGGTCTTGGCGGCGGCCACCTTGGAGAACTCCTCGCGGTCGCGAGCAATCTCCTTGAGAAAGACTGTCTCCGAAGTAAGGCCTCGACGCTTCACCACGGCGGTCAGAGCCTGCAGCGTGGCAGCAATATCACCGGTCAATTCAATTTGAGGATGGTAATCCCGGTCGGTGTCACAGAGCGTTTGATCGATGTGGATCAGATTTCGTTTTCGGCCCTCATTCCACAAGGCAGGCTCGTATTCGATGGGATCATAGCCGATGGTGATGACAACATCGGCAGCGTCCAAAAGGCGATCTCCAGGCTGGGTACGGAACAGACCGACTCGCCCGCCAAAAAGATCGAACAGATCCCGCGAAACGACCCCGGCGGCCTGATACGTCGAAACCACAGGCAACCCTGTCTTCCTCAGTAGGGTTCGCACTGCTTCCGCGTTGTTGGGCTGGCTTGCGAGCATACCGAGAAACAACAGAGGCCGTTCTGCCCGGTTGATCATGTCTGCGGCTTCGGAAATCGCGGCCGCAGTGGCCGGACCCAGAACTTCTGGCGTCACCGGCGTCAGCACATCGCCGCTCGCCTCTCCGACCATGATGTCCATCCGAGCATTGAGGTAGGCCGCACCAGGGCGGGGGGATTCTGCAATACGAAATGCATTGGCAACAACTTCGGTGACGGTTTTTGAAGAATTGATTTCCGCGCTGAATTTCGTTGCCGGCCGAAGCAGACTAACCTGGTCCATACTCTGATGAATCTGCTTCAGCGCATTTTCAACCGCAACAGCTCCGCCGATCGCCACAACAGGATCTCCCTCAGACGTAGCGGTGGCCAAGCCTGTGGCCAAGTTCGAAACGCCGGGGCCGGAGGTGACCAACGCCACACCCGCTCTCCCCGTCATACGGCCAATCCCGCCGGCGATAAACGCCGCGTTCTGTTCGTGCCGACACACGACGGTCTTAATGGAAGAATCCCGCAAGCGGTCAAAGACCTTGTCGATCTTTGCTCCCGGTATTCCGAAGACGTGTTTTACTCCCTGCGCCTCAAGGCTTTCGACGAGGAGGTCCGCCCCCGTTTTCAGGGCGGACGTTGTAACGGTACTTGTGCTCATTGTGTCTCCTCGTGTGGACGATTTCCGTTTCTGTGACGCGAACAGCAGGAGCAATCGATAGTCCAAAAACTCTTCCCCGATGCCCGACCTGTGCGTTCGTCCGATCTTTCGGCTGATCGGCGAAGGATGGGAGGCGGGAGTCCAATGCGGCCAACCACTGGAACCTCCCGCCTGTGGGGGAGAATACAAAGCAAGAGCAAAGCTCATTCTGGTATTGCGCTTCTTAAATGCCGACAGCGGCGAATGTTCCTTTGGAGCGTCGTACAAGTACGATTCGCGACCCGTCTTTCCAAATGCATTTGTCCTGCCATCGCTTTGGAGAGCCACGCCTCTTCCATTTGATGGGTTTGCTCGGTCAGCGAGAGAAACACAGGCACACTCTCCCGACCGGAGTGGCACGCATGTGTCACCACTGCCCTTCGAAGGGCAAAAGCGTCTGCGTTCGTCTGCCTTCGATCCTTGATTCCCTTATGGCGGAGTCACTTAGGAACAAAGCAAGCGTCGGCAATACACTTGCCTCTCCTCAGTCATCTCTGGAATGGGGAAGAAGCAATGATCAATGTTGAAAAGGACGCAAGGAGTAGTTTGCACGACGAGCGGATCGGCCTGACAGGGATTCAAAGGGAACTCGAACCGGAATGGCGCTTCAAGGAGATCGTCGGCAGAAGCTCGGCTCTCGAACGCGTCCTCCGGCAGATTGAGGTGGTTGCGCCGACCGATTGCACCGTGCTGATCACGGGAGAGACTGGGACGGGCAAGGAGCGCTTCGCGCGTGCTATCCACGCACATTCCCGCAGATCAGGGCGCGCCTTTGTCAGCGTGAATTGCGGTGCATTGGCGCCCTCGCTGGTTTCATCGGAGCTTTTCGGACACGAACGAGGAGCCTTCACGGGAGCCGTGCAGCGCCGCGCAGGGCGCTTCGAAATGGCGCACGGCGGAACGATTTTCCTCGATGAAGTTGGCGAGCTGTCTGCTGACACTCAAGTCGCACTTCTCCGAGTTCTCCAGGAACGTGAGTTCGAACGAGTCGGAGGGACGCGGTCCATCTGCGTGGACGTGCGCGTCGTGGCGGCCACGAATCGTGACCTGCGAACCGAAATCGCAAAAGGGAATTTCCGTTCTGATCTGTATTACCGCCTGAATGTGGTTCCGATCGCGGTGCCCCCGCTCCGCGAGCGTAAGGATGACATCGCGTTGTTGCTGGACTACTTCGTGGAACATTATGCAAAACGAAACGGCAAGAGCATTCGGTTCATGGACACCAGGACGCGTGAGCTTTTTCACTTCTATGACTGGCCAGGGAATGTTCGGGAGCTGCAAAACATGGTTGAGAGATCGGTGATTCTAACGTCTGGTGACGTTTTGTTGGTGGACGAGGCTTGGTTTTTCGGAAATCCCTCGCAGCCGCCGGTCCGTGTTGAATCAAGCCGGCCGGTTGTCGACGGTTTCAGCCGCCCGACCAGCAACCCAATGGGATATATTGCGCGGGAAACCAGGAACTCTCTCTCGGGTTCCGTTCGACCTGAAGCTGGGGATTTCGAAACCGCTGCCCCCCGAACCCTTCGAGACTGCGAACGCGCTTTGATTTTACGAGCCTTGAACGCGACCGGATGGATTGTGGGTGGGGCAAACGGCGCAGCGGCCCAACTGGGTTTGAAGCGGACAACGTTGCTGTACCGCATGAAGAGGCACGGCCTTCGCCGTCCTGATCATCCCAGTGCTGGAAGCGTCATCGGCATGCATGAGCAGTGTGAATCAGTCGGCATTTGACAATTAATTTCTTTCCGGCAGACGAACCGCTCTGGGATGGAGCAGTCTGCTCCTGCGAACTCAAGTCGGTCTGCTTGTGGAGGGCTTAGACGTGATCAGCGCCCCGAGTATTCCAACCCCGGTTCCGACAATCGTATCCACGACTCGCAGGATTGGCTGTATCCAGGCATGTTCGGGACTCATGGCCGCGACGACCATGACCACAGCAGTTGTGATCCCGGTGGTGACTACATCGTCACGGCGGCCAATCAATATCATGATGACGGCTCCAACTCCGATCAGGGCGGCCATTCCCCAGACATTGAAGG
>JAFAGX010000072.1 GCA_019237515.1 Acidobacteriaceae bacterium | reverse complement strand
AGGTTGCACATGGGAACGTCTGAACCGGGTATTCGTCTCATTGTGAGAGGATTACTCTCCAAAGCCGCGAGTTAGACGCTCGGATCTCAAGACTCTGCGCCGGAATTGTCGCCATGTCATTGAAACTAATCATTGTTACGTTCGTTTGGTGAGACTGTTCCGCTTGGAACTGGTGTTGCACCCTCTCTCCGAGGACATTTGTCCGTCGGAGGAGACCTGTGCGTTTGCGAGCGCTTGGGAGTTGGAGTGCTGTCACGCTGTTCGCTTGCCTGCTGACTTCGTTGGCTTTTCCATCGCTTTCACTCGCTCAAGAGGAACTGAATCGCAAGGTGCGAACCAGGGTCGCGCCCGCATATCCGGAACTGGCCAGACGTATCAACCTGCGCGGCACCGTCAAGCTGCTGGTTGTGGTCTTGCCGAATGGGAATGTCAAAGACACCAAAGTAATGGGTGGTAATCCGATTTTAGTAAACGCCGCCATTGATGCCCTGAAAAAATGGAAGTTTGAATCGAGTCCGGATGAAACTTCCGGAACTATTGAATTCAAGTTCGAGCCAACAGATTGACCTCGAGTAATGGGACGGTGAGCGATGAAACGTGATCGGGAACACGCGAGCAGCGGAAGGAGTGGCATGACGATCGGCAAGAAACTCTATGTCAATTTCGGAGCCGTCCTGGCGATGGTCGTGGTGCTGTTTCTGGTGAACCTCGTCGCCGTGCAGCGCGAGCACAGCGCCAAATCCGCCGCCTCACAAGCATTGAAGATGGCCGAAACCACGGATCGTGTCCGCTTTCAGATCATGCAAAACCGCCTTTATCTCAGCAATTATCTGCTGAGCGGTGATACTCGCGAGGTCGAGCGCCTGACTGATGGCGAGCGAACGCTGCAGGAATCACTGCAAGTCGCGCAGAACCTCTCCTCTTCAGATCAGCAGAAAACTGCACTCGAAAAAGTTCAGGCAAACGAACAGAACTGGGCGCGTGAATTCGCAACTCCCTTGATGGAAAAACGCAAAGATGTTGATGGTGGCAATGCCACGGTGGCAGAACTGCAGATTTTCTACCTGCAGAAGGATGCCTCGTCCTGGGTTAAGAATGCCACCGAACATCTCGATGTCGCTGATCAGGAAAATACAAAGGTTCTCGAACAGCGCCGAAAATCTGATGAGACCGCCGCAACCGCAACCGTCGCGATCGCCCTCGTCAGTACACTGATTGCCCTCGCCTTAGGTATCGCAATCGCATTCACGACCGCGCGTTCCATCACGGAACCGCTGGATAACCTGATGAAGGTCGCACGGCAGATCGGGAACACCGGCGATCTCGAGCACGACATCGACGTCAGCCGCAATGATGAAATCGGTGAACTCGCTAAGACCTTCGCGAACATGGTGACTTACCTGAAGGAAATGGCTACCGTCTCAGAAGCAATCGCCGGGGGCAATCTCAACGTCGAGGTGCAGCCCCGGTCCGCCAATGACACTTTGGGCAATGCTTTCGCGCGAATGACCAGCGGGCTCCGCAATTTGGTTCGCAGCGTAAGAGACGCCTCCTCTCAGGTAGCCAGCGCGTCGAACCAGGTAGCCGGCGCCTCCGACGAGTCGGCCAAGATCAGCCTGCAAACCTCATCTGCCATTGACGAGGTCACCAGCACCATGCACGAGATGAGCGTCAACGTGCAGAACATGGTCAAGAGCACGCAGGTGCAGGCCTCAAGCGTCAGTGAAACCTCCGCCTCGATTGACGAGATGGTCGCTTCCATCCAGCGCGTCGCCGACACCGCTAAAGTTTTACTCGACATCTCTAACCGCTCCCGGGAAGAAGTACACAGCGGCATCACCACGATGGATAAGGCCACTGATGGCTTGAATAAGATCAACAGCACCATCCACGCGTCTGGCGAAATCATCGATGTGCTCGGACAGCGCGCCGATGATATTGGCAAGATTATCGAAGTCATCGACGATCTTGCTGAGCAGACGAATTTGCTGGCCCTGAACGCCGCCATCGAAGCGGCTCGAGCCGGCGAGCATGGCCTGGGCTTCGCCGTCGTTGCCGACGAAGTTCGCAAGCTGGCGGAAAAATCGGCGCAATCCACGAAAGAAATTTCCGAACTCATTCAGAGCATCCAGAAAGAGGCCCGCAAGGCAGTCGAAAACATGGATCGCAGCACTTCGATTGTCAATGAGGGCTTGGGTCTCGGAGGAGAGCTCAATACAGCGTTGCGCAAGATCTCTAACGTAGTCACCGAGGTTTACAAGTTCGCGCAGGAAATAGGAGCCGCCACCAACGAACAGTCACACGGATCTGCGCAAATCGCGCGAGCCACCACGCGCTTGAACGAGATTACGCACGAGATCAACTCCGCGGTCGAGGAGCAAGCTTCGGGTGCGCACGCCGTCGTCAAAGCCATGGAGCGGATGCGCGAACTGGTGCAGCAGACAACCTCGGGTTCAACGGAACTGGCAGCGTCAGCCGAGCAGATGTCAAAGATGTCACGTGATCTGCTGGAATCGATGGACCGCTTCAACCTGGATCACACCGACAAACCATTTGGACGCCAGGACGACAAGCCAACCGCTAAAGCCAACGTACGGCAAGCTGCGGCTGGCGCACAAAAGTAGCCCGGAGAGTCGAATGAACAATGACCTGCACATTGTCGGGTTCCGAGTTGGACGCGAAACCTATGGTGTGCCGATTACCGCCTTGCACGAGATCGTGCGAGTGCCCGAAATTACAGCCGTGCCGGACGCTCCCGACTACATGGAAGGCGTGATTAATCTGCGGGGCAAGATTGTTTCAGTTATCGATTTACGCAAACGTTTCGGAGAGAAGCAGGCCGCGTCCGGGAAGCGAAATCGCATTTTGGTCCTCGAACATAATGGACGGCTTTCCGGGCTGATCGTGGATTCCGCTTCCGAGGTGCTCAAGATTCCCGAGTCGGACGTCGAGCCACCTCCGGCGGAGTTTCTGGAAGGCGGTCTCAATTGCGTGACAGGTTTGGGCAAACACCAGGGCCGGTTGATTGTGTTGCTCGATATGTCCAAGCTGCTTCAGCAATCGAGTCCAAAACCGGCCGAAGCGGAAAAGCGCGCGCCGCTGGCAACGGCCGCAGCATCCGGTGGGAAATGAAAAAGGATAAACAGCGATAACTATCACTTATGGCTAGTCCGGGACTACAACTGCAGTTTTCAGAAGCCGAGATGAAGTTGTTGCAGAATCTCGTGTACCAGGAATGCGGGATGTTCTTCGATTCCCGGCGCGCGCATTTCCTGCAAGATCGCCTGCAACGCCGTCTCAAAGAATGCCAGCTCGATTCTTTTTACAGTTATTACCGCCTTCTGATCAGCAACGAGGGTAAGGCGGAACTCGCCAGATTGCTGGAGAATCTCACTGTCAATGAGACAAGTTTTTTCCGCAATAAGGCGCAACTCGATCTCTTTCA